>JAUWPK010000176.1 GCA_030611625.1 Promethearchaeum sp.
AAAAAAAAAAAAAATCTAAAATTAAACACAAAAACAAAAGAACTCGATCGAAAGGTGATGGTTTTGTATTTTCAATTGCCGGGGTGCACGGAGTTGGAAAAACAACTGTCTATCATCTTTTAAAGAAAACACTTGAAGAAAACAAGAATATCCACTTTTTCCCAGAACGTTTGAGAGCAAATCCTCCTGTCCCATTTGGGTCAAAAGATAAACAAATTGCTTTCAGAGCCGAATTACATTATAATCAGCAGATGATAAAAAGAAATGAACTGATTAAGAAATTCGTAAAAAATAATAAAGAGCGCATCTGCATTTCAGATCGAACACCTTATACAACTATAGCATATGCTCGAGCACTTTCTCTATCAAAAATTGATTATTCCTTAATATTCGACACTTTCAATTCAGTAATTTGGCAAAAAGATCATATTATTTTTCTCAGCGCAGAACCAAAAACAATTATGCAGCGAATTTATAATAGAGGATCGCTTGATGTTAGCCGAGAAAAGTGGAATGAGGATGATTTTGAATATTTGAAGCGGGTTTTAAAAAAATACGAAGAAATTTTCATAGAAAACAAAATAGAAAAAAAAAACAGAATAACACGAATTTGGACTGAAAATCTAACCGTTGAAGAGGTTGTAAATGAGATTGTTAAAATTATTGAACTTAAAACAGGGTTAATGTTAAAAAAGCATATTAAAGTACCTGTTAATCAATCCAAATTAACAAATTGGATTGGTGGATGAACAAAATAAAAAAGAAAGAAAAATTGGGGA
The DNA here is from genome assembly GCA_030611625.1 of Promethearchaeum sp. Taxonomy (GTDB): domain Archaea; phylum Asgardarchaeota; class Lokiarchaeia; order Sigyniarchaeales; family Promethearchaeaceae; genus Promethearchaeum. The sequence goes on from JAUWPK010000176.1 coordinate 780, forward strand.
TTAATGAATTTATCAATTCCTATACTTCTTAATTTTCATATTTAAAAAAAAATATTTAATGAAAAAAAGATTAATTGTCGTAGCGATTTATATTATTATAATATAAAAATTAGCTATCCACCTTGGCAGATTGATTATGAGAAATAAAACAAATAAAATTCACCTAAAAATCTTTATACTTCTAATATTGCTCTTAGGAATTTTCCCAATGGGATTTATTAAAAAAACTTCTAAGATAAATTTCCCTGAGAATATAGAAAAAAAAAAATTATTAAACGAAAATGATCCGATTTCTTCAGGAATGGGATTGAATCCATATATGTTTGGAGAATTTGATGATAATGGAATAATTGTGGATGTTTTTGTTATTGGTAATTACGTTTATGCTGCAAGTTCTGATTTTGGATTACGAATAATTAATATAAGCATACATTCAAACCCAATTGAAATAGGACGATTCAATGATGATGGAAACGCAGTTGATGTTTATGTAGTAGGAAATTATGCTTATGTGATAGATACTGAAGATGGTTTAGAAATTATCAATGTTAGCGATCCTGCAAATCCTATTAAAGTTGGGCTATATTTTGATTATAGTATTGATTGTATGCGAGGTGTTTATGTAGTTGGAGATTATGCTTATATTGCAAATGGTATGCATGGCTTGAAAATTATTGATGTTAGTGACCCAACAAATCCTGTTGAGGTTGGGCAGTTCCGAAATTATATTGAGGATGCAAACAGAGTTTATGTAGTCGGAGATTATGCATATGTCGCAAACGGCTGGTACGGTTTAAAAATTATCAATGTTAGCAACCCTGCAAATCCCGTTGAAGTTGGACAATGCATTGATGAGGGAGGTTCAATAGACGTTTATGTAACCGGAGATTATGCTTATGTAATAGTACCGCAATTTGGTTTAAAAATTATAGATGTATATGACCCTACAAATCCCAATGAAGTTGCGCAATGGAATGGTGGTGAGGGCATACAAAGTATTTATATCGTTGGTGATAATGCTTATGTGGCAAGTAGAAATGATGGTTTGCAAATTATCAATGTTAGTGACCCTACAAATCCCGTTAAAGTTGGACAGTGTAATGATGAGGGGGAAGTATGGGGTGTTTATGTAGTTGGCGATTATGCATATGTGGCAGATAGAGAAGAGGGTTTGGAAATTATCGATATTAGCGACCTTACAAATCCCGTTGAAGTTGGACAGTATGATGCTAAGGATGGATATACACATGATGTATATGTAGTTGGAAATTATGCATATGTGGCAGATGGAATGGATGGTTTGGAAATTATCGATGTTAGTGACCATGCAAATCCCTCTGAAATAGGACAGCTTCGAGATGTTTTTGATAACGCAGGTGATGTTTATGTACTTGGAGATTATGTTTATGTGACAGATGGTTGTAGCGGTTTGAAAATTATCAATGCTAGCGACCTTACAAATCCTGTTCAAGTTGGATCGTTTACTGATGGAGGGTGCTTTCATGATGTTTTTGTAGTTGGAGATTATGCTTACTTAGCGGATAGTGCAAATGGTTTAGAAATTATCGATGTTAGCGACCCTACAAACCCCTATAAAGTTGGACAGTGCAATGATGGAGGGGATGCAACTGGTGTTCATGTAGTTGGAAATTATGCTTATATTGCAGATTGTGTAGATGGATTGGAAATTATCGATATTAGTGATCCTGCAAACCCCTTTGAAGTTGGTCAGTGGTATGATGTCGGAAACGCAAGAAATGTTTATGTTACAGAAAATTATGCTTATGTTGCTTACATGGGTTATGGGTTAATAATTGTCGATGTTAGTGATCCTGCAAATCCTTTTGAAGTTAGTAGGTTTCGTGATAATTATGATACTGATACAGATGATGTTTATGTAAGTGGAAATTATGCTTATGTAGCAGATGGATCAGATGGCTTAGAAATTATCGATATTGGCGATCCTGCAAATCCCATTGAAGTTGGATATTTCTATGATGGTGGATACGCAATTGGTATTTATGTAGTTGGAGATTATGTTTATATGGCTACTGCAGGGGATGGTTTGCAAATCCTTTATGATTGTGATGAAGATCGTGATGGTTTAAGCAATGAGGATGAAATAAATATTTACAACACAGATCCCAATGATCCGGATAGTGATGATGATGGGATGCCAGATGGTTGGGAAGTAAATTATAATCTTGATCCGTTAGTTGATGATTCACAATTAGATCCAGATGAGGATAATCTCACAAATCTTGAAGAATTTTTAGGTGGGACAGATCCTTTGGTCCTTGATAACGATATTCCTATTATTGATCATCCTATTGATATTACATTCAGTCAAAAGTATACAGAAGAATACCATATAATTTGGACTATTATTGATGAATTTAATCAGAATCCATCCTATAACCTTTTTCTAAATGATATAATGGTGTTAAATAATGAATTATGGAGTTCAGATAATCAAATTATTATAGAATTAAAAGAAATTGAAATTTCATCAAATAATGAATTTACCGATATAAAATTTTTACTAAATGATAATTCTGTCCACATATCTATTAATAATGAAGATTTAGAAATATCTTTTAATAATAATTCCATTTTAATAGGTTCAGTTGATATTAAGGATGATAATGTTATATTTTATCTTAAAATTGGCGTAGATGATGGACTTGGAGGTTATGCTACAGATACTGTCGAGATACTCTTTACCTTTGATTTGATAACTAATGACCCATTAGGTAACAATATTTCTGGTTTTCCCATATTAATTTTCTTAAGCGTTTTCGGTTTAGCCATTTTGATAAAAATTAAGAAGTTTAGGAATTGATAAGTTCATTAATATTAATTTTTTTTCATATACTGCTTTACTGGATAATTTATACACCTTAATAATAACCAGTTGGATTATTATCTTCCATTCCAAATGAGACATTAAGCAACTCATTTACTTCATGAACCGGGAGAGTAAGGAAATGGGGAACGCAATAAACACTGTTTTTCTCCATTTTTTCACTGTTCCTGAAAATTTTACTTGGACAAAATACTTGCGCTTGGGTGATTTTTCTAAAACTATTATAAAATTCCTGATCCAGTATTTCATAACCCAACTCTTCACATGTCATTGAATATGCTTGTTTAATGTCTTTGTATGGGATGTAGTAATTGTTTTTACTTCTGAAAAAATCTAACAAATATTCCAAAAAAAGACGATCTTCAATAGATGAACTTATTACAAAATCAGCAAATGTAATTGCATCCAAGTTATATGAATCAAAATAATATTGAGTCGTTTTCCTTAAGACCTCGGGAGTTAAGCTTCCATTTTGATGAATAACTGGATACATTTCTTTTAATAGATTCATACATGCACCGGGAACCATCAAATCATACTCGCTTACATAATCTACAATTAAACTTATTGAATCTGGCTCAAGAGTCTTTTCAAATGCCATAATACTTCTATCTGTAGTTATTTTCTCCAACTTTTTAATATCATATAGCCCCATTTGGATACGGTGATCCATTCCTTGATATTGTTTGAAGGAGTATCTTTGTAATCCAGTATTAATCGTTGTTATTATTTGTATTTTGTGAGAATTCTTAGCGTATTTGTATAACTTTGTCAGATAAAATGGAGAAATGTTTTCAGATTTTTGCAAAAAGAGAATTACTGGGTTCTCCAAGCGATCCATGATAAGTTTAAGTGAATTCCATAATTTACTTGGTGTTGATTTCAGAATTTCATTAAAATTAAGTTGTAGCTTCATAATTGAACACAATTGACTTAACATTGTTAAAAAAACTTGTTCCACTTCATTTTCCGAGCAATCAATGCGTAAAATATAGACATTCTTATCATTACGACTTGATTTTCCCTTCATTGAAGCTTTAACCTGTTTTAATGATATCTCTTGGAGGAAATTGTTGACCAATAAATTCTTCCCAATTCCCTCTAAGCCATAAAAATTGATGTTGGTTGAGTATTGATCTTCAATTGCATCTGTAATTACGCCTTGAAGGAGATTACTTCTTTTATTTCTCTCAATATAAACAGGGGGAATAAAATTTGGGTCAAAAAGAGATCTAGCACCAATAAATTTATTTTTGTCCGATTTCGGATGTGTTTTAATGTTATTGGTATCGAAACAAAGTGATGTTTTAGGTATTTTCATGTTATTGTTTTTTATTCGAATATTTAAAGACCGAGAAAGAGGTCATTGAAAGTAAAAATTTTCATTCAACATGGAACAATTTTTATATCTTAATAATGCTATATTTTTATATAGATTAAATTGGGAGAACAAAAAATTGGCAATGATCTCTGATGAAATTGCACACGCATTAATGTTAGAAATCCAAAGAGTTGAAAAAGGGACAGATCTAAAAAGAGTCGCCGTTATATCTCGAATAGGAATGGCGATCGCAACCAGTACTAGCGATTCAATGAACGCTGATGCTGAAACTGCGAGTTCAAGTGCCTTAGTCGATTTGTCAGAACGACTGTCACAATCCGTCGATCATGGAGAACTTCGGGAAATTTTAGTAAAAACGGAATTAGGTTTTGTAATTCTTCAATTTATCAACAAGGAATACATGATTTTTGGTGGTATATCAAATCCCCACCGTATCGGCTATTATATGGAATATTTAAGAAATGAAGCTTACAAATTTGCATATATTTTAGCGGGCAATAAAGTAACTGAAGCACTTCAAAAAGAAATCGAAGCGGAAAAAGATAGGGAAGAACGGAAAAAAGCAGAAGCGAAGGCTCCTATGGCTAAAGATTTTAAAATGGATAAGGATAAATCTGATGATATTCATGCTATGGAGGGAGTGCTTTCCTTTTTGAAGGATTGGGGTGGTGAAGAAAAAGCAGAAACTAAGCCAGATGAGCAGAACATTGTTTCTATAGATAAAGATTTGATGTTCGATCTTGATGATCTAGAACCTCAACCTATTAGCCAGGACCAAATTTCATCCGCACAACAAACTTCTACAAATTTGGGTGATACAACCGCTGAACCATCTGTGGATTTATTAGCTTTAGTTGATAATCAAACTTCAAAAAGTAAAGAAGGTTTACCCGATGATATCCTATCCGCTTTGGATGAGATATCCGAAACGACTAGAACTACAGTAGTCTCATCTAAAACAGTTCAGGCACCTACAAAAGATTCAAACTTACCCTATGGAATTCCTATTTTTGAAAATGAGGTTCCACCGGTTCCTCTTAAGGATTATATTAATTTCGAAATTGGAACTTTGACAGGTGCTTCACCAAGCGCGCAAGCACAGGTACAATCCCAACAAGGTTCAACTCCAGTTACCTCCGAAGCTCCAACAACATCTGCAGCAGACTATGATCCATTTACAACTAAAGTTAAATATAAAGCAGATGGATCTCCTGATTTTAATGCAATGTCGAGTGAATATGATGATGTTGATTTAAATATTGAGGAAGATGCAATGTTGGATGCATTAAATGATTTGGAGTTTGATATGGAAGAAAAACGGAAAAAAAAGGAGTAAACAGGTAATCAATCAGATTTAGTCTTATTTTTTATTTCTATTTCGAGCAAAATATATAAATAGTTCAGAGATTTCAAATAGGTTAAGATTTTCAACCAGTTTGGCTATTTTTAACCGAATTTCTTCTTGGGACTCATCTGAAGATACAATATTCACCATAGTCTCCACATAATCGTCTATATTTTCAAAGAGAATTTCGATTTTATCTAGTCCTGTTAATTCTGCTATGTCTGCAGGTAGCCTAGATTCGATATTTTTAAGAAATTTGGAGATGATTTCACCTTTTGATAAATGAAAAATCGAAGAAATACGCTCAATTTCACTTATTGAAGATTGAATAGTCTTATTCCAATCGTTTGTCTCCTTAAAAAATGGAATTAAGAATTTATCGACAAACATTGAGAAATTTTTATCGAGATCATCTGGATCGAGTTCTAAATTGACACCATTTGATAATTTTATATTATTTTGATTTGCCATCATATTTCACCTTTATTTTATAAATAATTTTTTTTTTTTTTAAAACTAGTTCTTTGATATTCTTTTATTCATTTTATTCATTGTTAACCTAAAAATTATTTTCTTTATTCCAAGTTAGGAAATGGTGATAATAATTCAAAAAATTCGGATTTCTATTGGTAGTGCAGTTGTGTTAGGTTTAAGAGATATAAAAGTAGATACATATCCCTCAACCTGTTATTTAATGACCTATACAAACTCTCAATGCATTGGAAAGTGTTCTTTTTGCCCTCAAGCAAATGGGACAAATAAAAAATATTCAGATAATCTTTCGCGTGTGCAATGGCCGGTTTTTGAATGGGATGATTTCTTTAATAATCTAAAAAAAAATCAGAATCCAAATAACGACCTTAGATTTCAAAGAGTTTGTATACAAGTATTGAATTATCGTGGATTTTTTGATGATGTTCTATATATAATCGATGAAATTCATAAAAAATATCCAGATTTAAATATTTCTACAGCAATACCGCCGATATCCACACCTAAAATGGAAAAATTGAAATATACGGGTTTAGAAAGAATTGGAATTGCATTGGATGCTTGCAAGCCTTCTCTATTTGCAAAGATTAAAGGGCCAGATAATCATGGTCCTTACTCATGGAAAAATCATTGGATAGCTATGGGTGAAGCTTTAACAATTTTTGGCAATGGAAAGGTAACTACACATTTTATAGTGGGATTGGGAGAAACTGAAGAGGAAATGATCAATTCAATCCATAATACTATAGAACGGAATATTTTACCAGGGATTTTTCTATTTACACCTATTAAAGGAACTCCAATGGCATTCGAAAAACGTCCACCCATTGAAAGTTTTAGAAGAA
>JAUWPK010000179.1 GCA_030611625.1 Promethearchaeum sp.
TAATAAAAAGAAAAAAAATTTAAAAATCATCTATAGAAATTGGGATTATTCCTAAATTCTTTAATCAAATTTGCACAATTAGGAATTGCTATTCATAAACAAAAGAATAAATAATTCCTTTCCTTTTTAAAAATCGAGAAATTATATGATGCCCTCAAATCAAAATCTATTTAAATGGAAATTAGGGTGTTTTTTGGGTTTAAACGATGGTTTAAATCTACATAATAAAGCAATTTCAATTAAAGATTCAACTGAATTTATTAATTTTATTCATTCTGACTCATTATTTCATATTAAACAATATGTAGATCCGGATTATAGCGAATTTAATGAAGGACTTTCTTCTGTATATAGGAAACTCTACAAATCTTTTGATAAAGTGGTGATTCCGGAGAAATTATCTGAGATTTTTTACGATTTCAAAGTAAAAATGGGAAATTATAGTTTTTATTTTTTAAAAGAATTTCATAAACTTTCCTCAGAAACCGATAAAAATTCAGAATTAAATAACAATTTTGAATCAATCCAGAATATTAGGAAAGAAAAACCTTATTTTATGGGTTTAATTACATGTTTTGTCCTCTTTTCTAGGGAGATTTCTTTTTTAAAAGATTTAGATTTAACCGATATTCTTTTAAAATTCCGAATTCTACGATTCAAATCAGGTTTTTATCCAAAATTTTACGTCGGATTCATTGAGATGCTTCTCAAGATTCATTCATACTACGTTTATTATGGGAATGATTTACCAGATTATATGGAGCGAATTGACAAAATCGAGCAAAAGCTTATTGAGAAAGCACGAAATTTCCGACTTAATTATGAAATGTTTACTCTCCATGAAATTTTTCAGTAATTTTTTCTCTATTTTTGCGTTTTAACTATTATTTTATATTTTTCAGTAGTTTTATTCTTTTAATGTCGAAAAGAGAAATAATAACCTTAGAATCCAGAAAAATTTAATTCAGAAATTGATCAAGTGATATTATGCAGAAAATAAAGAAAATTAAAGTTGGTATAATCGGATCAGGTTTTATTGCCGATTATCACTGCTTTGCTTATAAGCAAATACCCTCCGTCGAGATTATTGGTATATCATCTCTCTTATACGAGGAAGCAAAGAAATTAATGAAAAAATATGATATTCCCGGCGAACCGATTGATAATTATCAAGATTTACTAAAAATGGATCTGGATGTAGTTAGTATATGTTTACCAAATTATTTACACAAAAAAGTTGCAATAGCTGCACTAAATGTAGGAATACACGTAATGATTGAAAAACCATTAGCTCGAACTTCAAAAGAGGGAGAAGATATAATTTCTGCAGCAAAAAATGCAGGTAAGAATATATTTTATTGTGAAAATAATATTTACGCGCCAGCTTTTAGAAAAATTAAAGAAATAATTAAAGAAGGTGGCTTAGGGAAAATATATAAAGCTAGAGGGAAAGAACAACATTCTGGCCCCCATAGCGCTTGGTTCTACAAAAAGGACAAATCAGGTGGAGGATCCTTAATTGATTTGGGAATTCATGATATAGCATGTTTAATATGGTTTTTAGAAGATGATGTAAAAAGCGTTTTCTGTCAAACTTCAACTATTCAACCAGATCGAGGAGAATTTGGCAAATGTGATGTTGAAGATAATGCTATGGGAATATTATACTTTAGACATGGCGCGCATGTTTCAATTGAAGAATCTTGGACCGCTCCAGGTGGTTATAGCATGTTGTTTGAAATTTATGGAACTAAAGGTCAAGTTATAGCAGACCCATGTCGAATGACACCATTAATAGCCTATAGTGAAAAAGGATATGGATATTCTGTTGAAAAAGCGGGGAGTACAATCGGTTGGACATATCCTGTTCCTGATGAAGCTTGGACATTTGGTTATCAACAAGAAATGAAGCATTTTATTGAATGTATAGAAACTGGTAAAAAATCGCAAACTGATGGAGAATTTGGTCTAAAAATACTTAAGATCGTTGAACTAATGTATAAATCAGCAAAATCCGGAAAAATTGAAGAAATGGAATAATAAAATGGGAATTATAGCAGGATCCGCTTTAACTGGGCGAATTTTACTTCTAGGTTATGAGAGAATTGCCTTCAAAAAAGCTGGAAGAGAAAAAAATTCAATGATCTCAACGTTTTTGTTATTTTTTATCCCTACTTTTCTTCTTCTTCCAATTCTTTTTTATTATTCATGGGATTTTATCGTATTACTCTATGCATTCCCAAGTTCAGTAATCTATACTGCAGCATTTTTAATTTATATTAATGTTCTTTCAAATTACGAGGTTTCTCTCATTGTACCTTTTTATAATTTTAATGTCTTTTTCCTACTAATACTTTCAATAATCTTCTTAGAAGATTCGTTTAATACTCTTAAAATAATTGGAATTATTATGCTTTTTCTTGGAACAACTTTCTTAAATAAAGAAGCAAGGTTATTAGATTCTTTGAAGGCGGTTTACAATAATAGAGGATGCCAATTGATGATTTTAGTTTCAATGTTAATGGCAGTAGGACGTGTTATTGATACATTTTTAATAAGAACATTCAATCCTGGAGAATACAGCATTGCACTCTATTTTTTAATCAGCTTTGATATTTTCATTATAATACTTTTCACAAAAAAAGTCAAAGATATTATTCCTACTTTTAAATCGCGCTATAAAGAGTTTTTAATAGGAAGTGGAACAAATGCATTTTCTTATTTGTTTTTATTAATCGCGCTAACAGAAATGGAAATATCTACTGCAGAACCTTTATCTATGTTATCAATTATTCTTTCAATTATTTTTTCATATCTATTTTTTAAAGAGAAAATTAAAGATCGATTAATTGGAGGCATAATTATGTCAATAGGGGCAGTCTTATTAATAATCCAGCTCAATAATTGAGAATATACATTATTTTTGAAGAAAAGAAAAAAAAATTAACTTACTAAGAGTTTGCACCATAATATGCTGGCTTTCATATACTTCTTTCGTGCAAAATAAAACAACCCAATAAAAAATAATTGAACATTAATATTGTCGCTCCAACTAAAAATCTCTTCAAAATATTTAGCTGACTTAAGCTCTTGCAACATATTTTCCAAATTTTCAGTAGGTATATTTAGATATTCTGCAATTAAAGATGAGTTTATAAATTTTGCAACTTCTTTTAACGAAGAGTTCTTTGAATACAATCTTATTGCATTTAGGAAAGAAAAATATATATTTAACGTGGAATACTGAAATCCTTCCATTATTTGGTTCCACTTTGGGTGATTTAAGGCATATTTAATATGATTCTCTAATATTTCAGTAGAATTTAGTAATCCCGATGAAGTATTAATAAATAGGTCTATTTTACCGATGATTAAACCGAAATATATTTTTCTTTTAATAATATTTTTTGTTGGTATAAGTAGGACTTTTGGATATTCTAATGTTGTTTTTAACACATAAAATTGGTAATTTGAGTTAGGATATTTATGATAATAAATTATTTGTTCTGGAAGATTTAATCCATACATTTGGAGGGTTTGAATTTCGTTTTCTTCCAAAAATCCCTTCATATTAAACTTCTTTACAATCTGATTTATTTTTTTTAGTTCTTTATTTTCATTCTCTTTCTGTTTACTGCCAAATTTTTGTATCTTAAGCGTTTCTTGAAATAGGTTAGAAGAAAATTGAGAACCAGGAAAAATCTTATCAGGTTGCCTAATAGTTGTCTCTGGATCTATATCTCTAGAGAATCTTTTATTATGGATAAAAACTGTAGTATTCAAATCATGGCCAAAAACATTGGGGAGATCATTTTTTTCTGTCTTAATATCTTTATATTTTGGGGATATAATTTGTGTCTTCATTTGATTGGATAAATAATCGCTATCTTTTTGCTCAAGATTGACCATTCCATCGAATTTTGCCTTTCTAAGCTGTTCAACCTGTTCTAAATTAACTTTGCGTTTAAGTTTTTCTAATTCTTCAGCATAGTGCTGCGCTTTTGAAACCATTTCAAGCTCATAGCATAATAAATGTAATTCCTCTAAAATGAGAAATTCATAATTGAAATTCTTACTTCTATGGGCTTTTTGAGATTCTTTTATTAATATCTTCATTCTTTGTTTCTGTGAACGCGTTAGTTGTGATTTGCAATCTTTCCATTTTCTATCATGATCAGCTTTTGCATACATATCCAGAGCATTGTGAAAATGATTGATTTGTTGATTTAGCGCGTTTAATGAATCTATATTAATTTTTTGACCTTTTTTATATTCAATATCTCCCATATATATTATGAAATTATTGTATTGTTCGATAGCGTCTGAAATCTTTTTTTTAGCATTAATACTTTTGAAATTTTCAATAGCTTTCTGAAAATATAAAATTGCTTCTTCTGTTTCTAAATTTTTACTATGTTGATTTGCTAATTTTAAATTATATTTTCCGAAATTTACACAAGTCTTAAGATAATCTTCTTTAGATTTTTTCTGTTTTTCTTCTTCCTTTTGTATTCTGTAGTAATGGTATGCTTTTCTAAATAATTTTGCAGCTTCTCTGAATCGATTTTTGTTCCGATAATAATTACCTGCCTTTAAATAATATTCCGCTGTTAAATCATCAATATCTCTTTGCAAATCAGTTAAAAATCCATGAATCCTTACACTTTTAGATCCATCCTGAAAAATTAACTGGCTTTTTTGAAGGATCTGTATCGAATTAATTATATTTTTTTTTTTAATAGCACTTTTTGCTAAATTAATATATTCTTTTCCAATTTCTTTATATATTGCTTTAATCGTCCTATTAATGCTATCGACATTATACTTCCTTTTAGTAATTTCCTCAATGATAGGTTGAAAAAATTCAAAAAATATACTATAAGTAAACTCAAAATCTGCCTTTACATCTTCAAATCTTTTTTTAAAACCTTTTTTTTGTAATTCAGTGCTTTTTATTATACCTAACTTTTTTAAAACCCATTTTTCTTCCAATTGAGAAAAATTGTGAGATTTTTTATGTAGAGCTCGATCGTTTTCACTACTAGTATTTCTTAAAATTTCATAAATGTTCAAAAGATTTACCAGAATGGCCGCAGTTTTTAATTCATCATCATGATAGAGTGATTCTTTAGCTGCAGCGAGATTTCGATCGTATATCATGTTTAAAGCTAATGAATAATTTAAAATTACTGTAGATAAATCAGAATGTTGCTGGGCACCCATTTCTATTTGCAAATATTCAAATTTCTTTAAAGCCTCTAGCGTTTTTCCTTGTTTAAGTAAGCTTATTGCATGTCGTAAATCTAGCTTTATAGGAGTTGCATTCATTTCTGTATTAAAGATATTTTCTATCTTTAAAAATCATTAGCATTGTTTTATAGGAGTAATAAAAATGTCAATTCCCGTAGATTCTTCTATATTTTCTTTGATCGAATCATCATCTATGATCTGCCAGAGTTCCGCTTGTTTTCTATTTACCAATTGAAGTAAATATAATAGAGTTCGTACAATTCCTTCAGCATCAGGTGTAATTATGAGGGTTAGAAAGGAAATGGGTTGTTTCTTCTCAATAAAAATTGTGTTAATTTTTTTTAACATGTTTTTAATATGAAGTTCAACCAATGCACGCTCTTGTTCAGCCTTCTTAATAATATTATCTGGTAAAATGGAAGAGGCTAGACTTTTTTCTGAGATTTTCCTATTTGATGATTTAATTTGATAATTCAAAGTTTTTATTAGTGCTTTTCCTAAATCATCCAGATTAATTCTCCTATATATTTTACGCACCGGGGGTGCAATATATCGAAGTCCATGCCGATCTTCATAATAAAAAGGATAAGTAGAAAAAGAAGAAGCTAATTCCTTGTCACGATTGGCTTTATATGCAGCAATAGTTTCAGGATTTTCAAGATCAATACTCGATGATTTATTTTTTTGATGTGAAATCGCAGATAATATTCCTGCAATATTATTTGAATTTGGTTCATTATTGTCATCACCATTTTCACAATAATCAGAATCACCATATTCATCAAGTTCATCAAATTCTTCTCCCTCTAATTCATTTATATTTAGATCTTCTTGAGCTTCACTAGATTCTTTGATAACTAAATTAGATTTTGCATGAACAATCTTAGAAGCAGAATATATTAATCGCCCACCGATTCTAAATTTGATTTCAGAATTATCATAAATTCGTTTTCTGAAATTTTCTAAGGCTTTTTCAACATTAATTTCCCAAGGATTATCATGAATAACTCTTCTCAGTTCAGTTTCATTTATTAAAGCATTTAATTCACCAGGGACTTGCATGAAGAGATTGCCCTTTTTTTGAATATTACTGATGGATTTTACCTGATTCCTAATTTCAAGTCGTTTTGTATCAATGTTTTCGAGATCTAAAAACTCTGAATTTTTTTTTTTTTCTTGATTTTCAAAGGTTTTTTCTTCATCCATTTCTAGATTTCCAGAAAAACTTTGATTTCCATCACTAACATTAAAATCTGGTTTAATCTCTTGAAATCCTTTTTCCACAGTAATCCACATCAATCAAAAAGTTAACTTCTAATTATAATTTTAAAATATACCTCTATAAAACCTAATTGTAGGAGTATTATTTTATTAACATATTATTCATGTAATATCGGGACAATATAGAAAATTCAAAGATGGAGTTTAATGTATAATAAAAAATATAAAAGTGAGAAAACAATTAATAAACATACTTAGTTGGATATTACAAGGAAGTTTCAAAAAATGATCGATGGCAAAGCAATAAAAGGAATTATCAATAAATTCATGATGGACGAGGCAACCAGAGCAGTTATCATTTGCGATTCTGAAGGTTTGCCAATTCAGAGTAGTTTCAAAGGAGAACAGATTGAACGTACAGAAGAGATCTCAGCGTATATTACAAGTTTGATCTCTCGAGCACAAAAGACTGCTGAAGTTTTAGGTGAAGGACGGTTGAATTTTCTTAGACTTGAAACTGACAAAGGGGAAGTAATGATTGCTCCACAGGAAGGTCTTATATTAATAGTACTACGAACTATCTCTAATTATTGAAATCAGAATCGATTTAGCAGTTATATTTTTTCACTTGTTATACCTTCATTTATTTCTTAATAGAAAATTACTACCTTTAATTATTTTACATTTAGAAGGTAATGATGTTGTGCTATTGAATCAAAATAGGAAAAAAAAATTTTTGAGTAAAAATCTAAGTTAGAGAATCATTTTCTATTTCTTCGATGGTTCATTTTTCTTCTCAGCAAAAATACACCAACAGAAATGAAAAATAATATATTTACAAGCGGAAATCCAGAAATTTTTGGCTCAGGTTCAGCATTTGGGTCCCAATCCGTTATGGAATTTACAAGCGGAAAATTATCATTACCTGGATTAGATTGATCTCCAATAATTTCATATGGAGTACCCCAAAAAATCCCGTCGTTTTTAGCATCCGGATATTTCTCTTCATAATCCCCCCAATAATTTCCTATTGTACCATTATGCCATTGATTTCTTGAATTTTGACAAGTATAAGCTTGGTCATTTTGATTTTCGAAAATATCATTAAAATGAATATAATTGTCATTGCTGGAATTAAGGTAGATCCCATATTCAATGTTATAGCTTAAATAATTCCCA
>JAUWPK010000137.1 GCA_030611625.1 Promethearchaeum sp.
TCTTAATTCAAATTCCATAGTAGCCCCAATAGTAGGATTATCACTTATTAAAATATACCCCTCCATTAATGGAGAGATATTATTAGTGAAAGGTTTCATTTCAGTTAATGTCCCAGTTAATGGAAATTCAACTGAATTGCATCCTGGATGTCCCTTTGGGCAATAATTTAATCCAGAGTATTGAGATAGTATGCACCCTTCATCACAATAATTTAAAGTGAATGCACAATGTTTATCGGGTGTTATAATTTTTCCCCATTGTAAATGTGAAGAAATTTGATTTTGATGAAGTTTTTCATATTCTTGAACTGTAATTTGAACTTTGTTGTTTAAATACTCTTTTATATTTAAAGAATTACTTAAAACTGATTTATATTCTGGCTGAATTTTTAATAAACCAGAAATGCATGTAGATCCAGATCCATAAGACCCAAAGTATATTGTATCATTTACTTGTGCAAAATTTTCAGCAAGGTACATGAATTCTGCCCAAATTGCTGCAGAATACATATTTCCAAACAATGCTGGTACTTGTAAAGGAGGAAGAATTGTATTCCTAATTTTCCTAACAATTAAATTTTCTATTTTTTCTCGCTTTTCTTCTGAATAATTCTTTGAATCCAGTTTTTTTATTATTTCTTTTGATAATAGGAAATCCTTGTCCAAGTCATTGAAATATGGGATTTCCTTGAATATAATTTTCTTTTTTAGGGGTTGGGTAATTAATTTTTCGATTTTATCAATCCCTCTTTCAGTAATTAATTTTTGTATCATTTTTAATGGTAATTTGGCATATGGTGCATGAAATAGATAATGATGGGCAAAAATTTCTCCAGTTTTGGATAATAAATCATCATATGCTTCTAGTTGAAAATTTAAATACGCATCTACTGAATAATGAGAAAAAACTTGTGCTGTTTTATCTCCTTCAGGTCTGAAAAAATCATTGATATTCGCTGAAACTTTTCCAAACTTGTTTGAAAAAACTGCTATTCTTGGATTCCTTGATATAATTAATGCAACTGCTCCAGCACCTTGAGTAGGTTCGCCTGGGCTATATAAATCATAAATACTAATGTCTACAGCAATTACGAGCGCCTTATTTATTATACCCGCTTCAATCATCGCAATAGCATTTAGAATTGCCATACTGGCAGCCGCGCAAGCATTACTGACATCTTGCGTGAAACAATTCTTAGAAACACCTAGTAGATCTTTATAAATATTTGAAATTGATTTTACTGCGTATGGATAGCTCTCACTCCCTACGAAGACACCGTCGATTTCCTTTGGGTCTATTTTCCCCCGTAGGATTGCATTATATCCTGCTTTAACCCCAAGAGATATGGAATCCTCTCCTGCAAAGGTATTAGGAATTCTCATCTCGTTGGTCATTAACCCATATTTGTATTTATCTGGGTCTATTTTTCGGGCATTTGCTAGTTCTTTCAGACTAAGAAATAAGTGTGGGCTATAAAATCCTATTGAGTCAATTCCGATATTTGAAGAAAATAAGTCATTCCGTTCCATTGCAATTATGATCTATAGGTTTTCAATGCCTTTATTTTTTTACTAAAAAAATCGAAAAAAATTAATAAAAAATTTCAATATTGGTCCATGAGTTAAAATTTTGAACTTGGGTTCATTATTTTCTAATAAAAATCTAATGTGAGTTTAAAATGAGTGAAAAAATTCCAGTAGTAGATGTGAACATTGGAGAAAAAGAGATTGAAGAAGTTATAAAAGTAGTTAGAAGTAAATTTCTCATAGAGGGTAAAAACACACGCGAATTTGAATCAAAATTTGCGAAATTCACAGGATCTAAACACGCAGTAACAGTTGTAAATGGCACATCTGCTCTTCATTTGGCATTAACAGCCCTCGGAATAGGTCCAGGCGATGAAGTGATTACAACTCCTTTTACATTTATTGCTTCCAGTAATGCCATAACTTTCAATGGGGCAATACCAATTTTTGTTGATGTTGATAGAAACACTTATAATATTGATCCTGAGAAAATTAGAGAGGCAATTACGAATAAAACCAAAGCAATTATGCCGGTTCACATTTTTGGAAATCCTTCTAATATGAAGGAAATAATGGAAATTGCAAATGAACATGATCTTTATGTTATTGAAGATTGTGCTCAAGCTCATGATGCACGGATATCAGGAAAACATTTAGGGACATTTGGGACTCTTGGAGTATTTTCTTTTTATGGGACTAAGAATTTAATCGGTGGTGAGGGTGGTGCCATTATATCTAATGATGATGAATTAGATGAAAAAATAAAAAGTCTTAAGAATCATGGGAGAAATCCAAAAGGTGGTTATAATCATTATCAGATCGGATATAATTATCGAATTACAGATATAGTTGCTGCAATTATGAATGTTCAAATGGATCGTGCTCATGAAATTTTAGATCGCCGTCATAGAAATGGTAATTTATATAGAAAACTTCTTGATAACCAAGAAGGATTAACCATTCAAAAAATTTTGCCGAATCATAGCTCCTCTGATTATATTTTCGCTCCTCTAATTACAAAGAAAGATATTACTCCTCAAATGATTATATCATATCTTAAAAAGAAAAATATAGCGTCTCGAACTATTTACTCCGTTTTATCCTATGAGCAACCATGCTATACTAATATTTCAGAATGGATTTTTGCAAAGGTTGTTAATTACCCCGATTATTCTAAAGTTTCGTGCCCAAATGCAGAATATATCGCAACTCATCATTTTGAACTCCCAATGGTCTCAACATTATCTGATGAAAATATTTATTATATTGTGGATTCTTTGAAATTCTTTTTTTAGATAGCGAAAGCATTTAGGTTTCAAAATTAAAGAAAATTTGATGGCACGTATTGAAGTCTATATAATAGTGAAAGAAGAAGGCATTGGTCTCCACCGTTTCACTTTTCTTAATGATCACGAAGAAACACAAGATCAACTTGTTAGTGGATTTTTAACAGCATTAAATTCTTTTGCTAAAGAAATTGGATTTCCCAAAGGGGTTAGCTTAATTCGCTCAGGAAGTTTAGAGGCACGGTTTAGTCCAGGAAAAAATGTATTCACAGTATTGATTATCGACTATTTCTTACCTCTAGGATTAATGGCAGAGCCTATTCTTTCTTCAATGGCCAAGGAAATTACGGAAGCTTTCGAAAAGAAATATAAAAAAGCATTAACTCAAGCAAAAAAGGGAAACATATATAAATCAAGCGATTTTCATGGATTTAGGGAGAATATTAATGATTTATTGGATAAATATGGTCGAGAATCTCTTGAATTATATCAAAAATTAATTTTAGTTGAGTGTTTATATGATAATGTCCCAGAAGAAATAATAATTCCTTTACTTCAGAAAGCTTCAAAGAAAATGGATGTTCTAAACGAATTTAAAAAAATACCAAAGAAATTTCGGAAAAGCGTGAAAAATGCAGTTAATAAAATTAATTACAGATATGCTCCATTGCTGGAAATTTTTGCAATTCCCACTCTTCTTTTCTAATTTAGGATCCGGGCAAATTTTCAACTTTTTTCTATACCGGTAGTTTTTTAATTTTAATTTTTATAATTGTTTGGAAAAATTTTTCACTAAAAGTATCTCCGAAATCTGTTGAACCTATGGGAAAGTGAAGGCACTTATTTATCGAATTTCAAAATTTTAATATATATTTAAAAAGAAATACTATCAAATATCCCTAGAGGTATAGATATGAAAGTTATTGTTTTAGGAGCAGGATATGTAGGAAATGTTATTGCAAGAGATCTAGCAGAAGATCCTTCTACTGAGGTTTCAATAGTTGATATTAACCAAGAAGTTTTAGATAAAATGACACATAATTATGATCTTCATGGAATATGTGCAGACTTATCAAATCCTAATATCATCAAAGATATTGTGAGGGATTTTGATTTAGTAATTGGAGCTCTTCCTTGTTTTATAGGTTATAAGGTTCTTGAAGCAGTAATTGAAGCAGGAAAGAACATAGTAGATATCTCATTTTTTGAGGAAGATGCCTTAAGCTTAGATAAATTAGCAAAGGAGAAAGGAGTTACTGCCGTTGTTGACTGTGGAGTAGCTCCTGGTTCAAGTAACATCATACTCGGTTATATTGATTCAATCTTAGATAAAACAGAAAGATTCCTATGTTATGTTGGGGGATTACCTGTCGAAAGGAACTGGCTTTTTGATTATAAATCACCGTATTTACCCTTGGAAGTAATCGAAGATTACATCAATTTAGCGAGATATATTGAGAATGGCGAGATAGTTGTTAAACCGGGATTATCTGAACCTGAATTATTAGATTTTCCAGAAGTAGGTACTCTAGTAGCCTTCAATACCGATGGTCTTAGATCTCTCATTAAGACAATGGATATTCCTTTCATGAAAGAAAAAACACTAAGATATCCTGATCATATCGAACAGATGAGAATGCTACAAAAAGCAGGATTCTTCAATACCGAGGAAATTGATATAAAAGGAAAAAAGATCAAACCTATTGAGTTAACATCTAGACTTCTATTTGATCATTGGATGTTCGAAGAAGGAGATGAAGATGTTACAGTTATGAAGATAATTATTGAAGGAATGAAAGATAGCAAGAAATTACGTTATACATATGATATGCTTGATAAGTACGATAGAGAGAAGCGTAGATTATCTATAGCAAGAACAACAGGATATACTTGTGCAGCTGTTGCTCAAATTGTTCTTGAAGGAAAATTCAAAGAAACAGGAATCTTTCCTCCGGAACTATTAGGAAAACATTCAGAAGTCTATCACCAAGTTATTGAATATTTAAGGAAGAGAAATGTGATATTTAAGGAAACTATCGAAGAACTGTAAGACTAAAATATTATTTAGTATTTTTCAATATACATAAAGTATTTTAGCAATTCCAACTCCTATTTTCTAATTTAGAAGTTTTTCTTTTACATATTCAAATAAAATTTCATTAGGGTTTTCAAACTTATTTATTTTCTCTCTAAAATCCATTGTAAATCGCTCTGAAGATGGTCCTTTTTCAAGAATTCTAATGGAAAAGTCAACAATTTTCTTGATATCTCTTATATGGTGCATCGGAAAACCATTTTCAGATAAAAATATCTCTTGTGGCGCTGTATCTCCTGGGAAAAATTCAATACTTGGAACACCTAAAAGAGCGGATTCTCTAACAATGGTTCCTCCTCCACTAATAACTAAAGCAGAATAAAAACATAAATCTACAATATTTGGTAGATATCTTGTTATTACGACTTGTTCATTTTTGATAAACTGGTGAAGTTTTTCCCTCAACCATTTTTCTTGTCCTTCAGTTCTCACTAATAGGAAATACTTATAATCTGGATGTTTTTTGAAAATCGGAGGAAAAATATCTGCGATTAAGGTTTCATCGGGTTTTAATTTATGAATAAAGTAACTGGCAGATGTTGGTTCCGTACGAATTAAAACAAATTTACCTTTTTCTATTCCAAAATCCTCAAGAATTTTCGGATTAGGAGTATATTCTGACAACCAAGCTATTTCATCTATTCCATCATATCTAATGATTTTTTCCCGATCTGCGTGCAGTTTGATATAGTCTTCAATTGGAATGCATTCAGCAGTGATTAATTTGTCTATAGCTGGAAATAGTTGTTTTGAAACAAAAACACTCCTGGGTTCATCAGAAATCCCAATTGAAGGTATTTGGAGTCCCATTGAAATTCTCGATCCTTCAACTGAACCAAAAGTTACAAAGAAATCAGGTTTAAAGTTAATTACATACGGTAAAAGATCGTTTAAACGCTCAATATAAGTCCTTAATTTTCCTTCTAATGTATTTCCACCATGTCTTCCTACTTTTATATAGTCAAATCCTGTATCATCAAGTATTTGAAAAGTTGAATCAAAATCACGAGCAGTAATCATTAACTCTGCTCCCGCTTCTTTGAACCATTTAATTAATGATTTAAACATGATACCTACTTTTGGTTCTTCAGCATCGATCCATATTTTTTTTCCAGCTAGGCTCATCAATTTGCTCCTTAAATTTATGCTTTTTTAAGAAATTTTGCAGGATTCCCGACCCAAATTTCTCCGTCTGGAACATCCTTAGTAACTACAGATCCTGCACCTACAACTGAATTCTCTCCTATCGTTAAACCTGCGAGAACTGTTGCATTTGCTCCGATTCTACTATTTTTTTTAAAAGTTGGACCCCTCATTTCAATATCACTAGCTCCCATGAATTTATCATTCATTGTTGTGCATTCTGGACCAACAAATACATTATCTTCGATAATAACATCTCCAGTTATATGTGCTGCGGTTTGTATTTTGCATTTTTTTCCAATTTTAGTATTACATTCAACGGTTACATTTCTTCCAATGATGGTATCGTCTCCAATTTCGCACCCTTCGCGAATATTTGCACCATCTGCAACAAAAACTCTGTCCCCTAAAACGGTTCCTGCATAAACTACAGCTTGGGCACAAATTATACATTTTTCTCCAAGAACAGTATCTGGTAAATCTTTTTCTTGGCCAAAGAAGTGAGAAGATGGGCTATAAGTAGGTTGTTTACTTAAAATTACATCTTGTTGAATTACACAATTCTTATACTTGGAATTTGATTCCATACTATAATATATATAAAAAATTATTTCTAAAGTTTCTTGCACTAATTTCGAATCTTTTTTCTAATTTTTTTTATAGATCTATTAAAATACACGATTGTAATACCATACCAAATAACTAGCACAATAATTCCTAATATTCCCCCATAAAGCCAGTTCAATGGTTGCTTTACGATGAAAATATCAAGAATATATACTACAATTAAAGCAACAAGCATCATAATTGTTATAATAATCGTAATTCCAAAGATTCTTGGGAATTTTTTAATAATAACAAAATATGAAATACCACCTATTGCGAAAACCGAAAAACTTAGCGCATAATTTGGAATATCTATTGGTAAAACCCATTGAGTTACGATTATTGCAAAGATCCCAGAGATTCCAGATAAAGCCATAATGTTTTTTACCAAATCCTTTTCATTCAGCTTTCCATTTGCTAAAATTAAGCGCGGTAATGTTAAAGGTGCACCTGGTTCAAGTGAAGCATGGATGAAATCATCTTCACCCATGTTAATATCTTTTATTTTGACAGTATGACTCTCTTTAAACCCGCGTACTGATGCAATAACATAAAAACTATTGAAAATTTGTGGAAGCATAACTAATACCATTGCAACTTCTAAAGATCCTAAAATACCAAGCATAGCTATAGCGGCTCCAATTGTTAGGGTTCCAACATCTCCAGGAAAAACTTTAGCGGGGAATTTATTAAATAGATAAAATGCCAAACCTGCACCCAATATAACCACTCCAAATATTACCCCTTCACCTGATTGTGTCATTATCGCAGCAATTATCATAAAAAAAGTAGCAATACTAGTAGTACCTGAACCTTCACCGTTGTAACCTTCAAGCATATTAACAGTATTAGTAAGAATTAACACAATAAACGGTAAAACTAAAGGATAGATTATATTTAGCCTAAGTTGCCCTAAAACAGGTAGTTTCGGACTATTTACACTAATCCATCCAATAGATGGGAGATTAAAGATAAAAACAGGCAATCCTGCAATAATTAATAGAATTATTTTCTTTATCGAAGAAAATTGTTTTCGATCATCAATAAATCCAATCCCACCCGCAAAAATAATCGTTATTATGAAAACCAATACCTCCATCCATAATTCGGAATAGAAAATACCAATTAAAATTGATCCAATAATTAATGCAATTGTCATTCCGAGCCCGCCCGACTCAGGCGTTGGAGTTCGGCTCTTTTTATGGATATCATATCCGATCCATCCTCTTTTTTTTATCCATTTTATCAGTGGAGGATACAATAAATATGTAAAGAAAAACACAAATAATCCAATGGAAAATATAATAATTCCATCAATCCAAGTTAAATCAAGATCAGAGAATGTAAACATAAATTAAAAATCACTTAAGATGAGATAGTTTGATAAATATGATACCAAATTTTTTCATTGTAACTCTAAGTGATCCAACTCTTGAAAAATCTTTCTAAAAACGACTTCGGCAAACTTGCTGGTGGAACCCCAAACTGAGAAAGTGCGAAAAAACGGCAAAAAGCGGCACGATGGGGGGAAAAAAGATCCGAAACAAACTTTTTGGAGGAACTTAGTCCGAAAAAAGATCCAAGAAGAAATTCGTTTCAATCCTTTAAATATTGAATTATGAATTTTCATAACATATATTATGTTGAGTATTTTTCAAAAGTTTTACAATGGAAATAAAAAGATTTACAATGAAAAATAAATTTTTCAAAAGAATTACAATGAAGCCCTAAATTTTCTTTCCTGAGTGAGTAAGAGTAAGTTGTAAATAATTTGCATTGAAAAGTATAAATTCCTAAATCAATATTTCCTTTCTCATTTGTTGGAATACGGTAAGTAGAATCAGATTGGATCCAAATCAATACCTATTGTAAATAATTTTCAGATAATTCGTTCATGGTTTATAAATATTGTAATTTATTTGAAAAAATTCCTATCCATTGTAAATCATTTCAAATTTTTCATTGTAAATCTTTTGAAAAATTTAAGGTGTTTGTACAGTTATGGAAATCCCATGAGCCATGGATATTATTGCAAAAGTTACCTAGCAAAGCTCATAACATTGAAAAGATAAATATTATGAATTTCCGAAGCTAAGGGAAAAAATGGTGAATTGTGTCGGATCTCCGAAGAAACTCCAATAAAAGCAAGATTAAATAGGTCTA
>JAUWPK010000205.1 GCA_030611625.1 Promethearchaeum sp.
GATATGCCAATTGAACTCATTTGAGCCCAGTGATAATTCCCTTCTAATTAATCGATTATATGAGCCAGGATTTTTTTGTATAAAATCTAATAATTTTTTGCGATTTGGGTTGTGCAGAATATCTTCTTTCGTTAAACTGGAGCCCTGAATTATATATTTCTTCTGGATTAGTGATCTTACAGCAACTGTTATAGCTGTGTCGGAATATTTATTATTTAATTTTTCAAAACAGTATGGCAATGCATTTTTAAGATTAAATTCATTAAAATCCCTTAGATATTCCTTAAGAACTTTATACATATCAGCTTCTATTTCCGAAAGTTGTTCAATTTTCATAATTTCCACTTTTTCGTAGTTTTTCAGTTATTTAAATATAGTAATTTCACATACATATATATTATTGATATTTATCCCCAATTTCCAATTCATTATCAACGAATTCTAAATCATCAGTATCACATTCAAAATCCTCCATATATTCGATTAAGAATTGATATCGTTCTTTAGGCCCCAATGCAATCATTTCTCTGACAAACTCTTCAAGTTGCAATGAATCCATTTTATATCTGGTTAAGAGTAGATGGATTTCCTTTAGATTAAGGATTTGTAAAGGAATTTTAAGTAAATCGTGAATATCTGGTGGTAAAATCTTTTCATAATCCGATGGGTTTTTAAAATTTTCACAATAATTAACCACCTTGATCAATTTTTCGTTATCTACGGGATGAATTACCACTTCTAACAGTTCCCCATCGATCCTTTTAAGATCTTCTTCCAATGGGCAATATTTCTCTTTTACGGTTCTCAATGAAAAAGACATGAAGGAGATTACTGCAATACAAAATAGAATCACACCTAATGAAAAGAATGTAGCAGGATTCTCAGCAATTGACATGAAACCATTTGTAGGTGATACATGTTTAACGGTAAAATCATGGGTTGCATTATTTCCAGCAAAATCATTTAAAATTATGCTCATCTTAATGTCTTGATTTTGAAGTTGATTCCAAATAATATCGGGAAATTCGATCACCCAATTAGTATTATTAATCTGAACAGCGTAAAGGGATATTTTATAACTTCCACTTTGGTTAGATACAGGATGATCATTAAAATATGGATTATATCTGACATCCTCTAAATTCCATTCTATTTCAGGCAAGTCAACAATCATTATCACAGTCTCAATATCAATGTCTGCAAACTGGCAATTAAAGATGGGATTCTCGTCAATTTCATATTTCTGATAAATTGGATTTTCATAATTTGAAATGTCATCCATGCCAACACGCAACCAAGATTTATTAGGTATATTGCTCCTAAATTCTGGTGGAGATGTATCTTTTATAATATGTAACCATTCGATCGATGTGGGATTTCCTGCAGAATCTATGAGGAAAATCGGGATTACATTTAATCCATCATCTATTTTATCCCATTCTGGTAAAGTAACATTAATCATATCTAGTTTATCTTCGGGAGGAATTGTATAAGCAAAAATCGATATCCGATGGAAATGGGTGTTCACGGTTAAACAAATATCAACATAGTTCTCCAAATTATCGGTTATATTGAAATAAATCTGGGGGTTTGTATTAAAATATTCTTCTGAGTCACCATAGGGAACTAACGCACCCACACTATTAAAATTATAACCAAAGGAAAACTCAGGAGCAGTTAAATCACTAAAAATACTAGAATGATATATAGGGATACCAGATTCACCATTTATTATTGCAAAATCGATATTAATCTGAATTGATTCATCGGTTTGATCCCAAACATATTCAAGATCATTCATGAATGTCTCCCAATCGTCGGAATTTTCGGGATCGAACGGATTTTCGATAGATACGCTTGGTTTTATTGAAGATATTCTGCTCTCATACTCATTTGATATTACTAGGGCAGAATTTGTAATGTTAAGAGTTATACTAGGAAAACTTTGAAAATATCGATTATCATTAGGAAAAATTAATTCAAAACCATAAATTTCGGTAATTTCGTCAGAACTGTGCATCGGAATTTGAAATTCAGCCTTTTCATTTGAAATTAAACTTAATTCATCGGGTTTATCTCTTGATTTGGCAATTTTCTGCTCAAAATTTGCAGACGTAAAACTATATATACTGTTGAGCCCAATAATTCCAATAAGCAGAAAATATATTATCCGTTTTACCCGCATCTCGAACCCCCAAATCATGAACCCTTATTGTTTAGATATAAATACTAGATTTTAAAATAATTCTCTATATTCTATTAACAAAAATGCAGTAATAAATGATCATTTTTTACATATTTTTTTTATAATAGAAAAGAGCGAGAAAGGATTAATATTTGTGAATATCAATAATTGTATAAGAAAATGACAATGATGAATAAAATAAAAAAAATTGCAAGTGAAATAAAAACAAATCATATTGTAATTTTTCTTTCTTGTCTTACTTTAATTTCTTTTTTTCTTACAATCTATTCTGATCGTGCAATAATTATTTATCCTTCTGATCCATACCAAATACCCTCAGATAAGACCCCTCTTAATTATTCTGTTGATTTCATAAGTCATTTAGACAACCAAAATTCAATAATAGTTATTAATTCTTCCGCAGTTTCTGTTTTAGATAAGACCTCCCATGAAATTTCTTGGCAATATCAAACCAATTGGACTATAAATTCCCATAATTCTTTAATATCAATCAATCAAAATGCAATACTTTTAGCTGGAGAATTTGTAAGTTTCATTGAAATCGGAGCACCCCATCCTCAATGGACATTCAATCAGTCTGGAGAATATGCTGCCTTAAGTATCTCCAAAAAAGAACATCTTTTTACATTTAGAGACAGAGATAATTCTTTCGTTTATTATTTTAGTGAGGAAAAATGGAAGCAAGTGCTTAGATTTGATGAGGAATATATTTTTTTTAATGATTTTCATGGTGATGATAAAAACGTATTTTTTGATAGAGAAATTGATCACTATGGAGATCCATCAAGAAGAAATTGTACATCAATAATTTTATCAGATAACGAGGAATGGATAATTAGAATAATGGAAAAAGATAAAAATGTTGAATTTTACCGAAAAAACGGCACTTCCTATATTCATGAATCCAATCCCTTTAATGAAAGTTATATTTTAAATAATATTGCTGAATATCCTAGACTAGCTTACTTCACTCAGAATGATACAGTTCTCGTTGGATTTTCAACTCATCTCATTATTTGTGCAAATCTTACAGATTTTTCAGTAAAAAGAATTAAATATAACTCTGATATTCCTGCAAGTGAAATCTTTTATTATAGAGTGGATAAACTGAATTCGTTAATCTATGGTATATTTTTAGGGAATTTTACAATCATTCAATTTGATCCAAAACAACCCAACTCTTTAAATATATTAATCAATAAAAACATAAGAAGCTCCGATTGGGAAGTAATATGGATATATCCTCCTAAATCTTTATTATATATAATCCATGATCGCTTGTTTTTTGGAAACTACATGACATGTGCAGTATTAACCTTTCTGGAATGCTATAATTATACTTCATTAACAACTCTCTGGTGGAGCGCTGACACAGAAACACCACAGGATATACCAATAATACCCTTTGGAACTGTTAATTCATTTAGAGCTAATCCAATAAATGATGAAGGAAATTTTATCTATTTTAATAATTACTCAAAAGAAATTCATTACTATACTGGAGAATTGACAAATGAAAGTGAGTGGAAAGATCCACAGAATAAAATTTTTATTTATAGAGATGAAATTCAAATATTCGGTATAGTGTCGTTAATATCTTTATGTTTATTCATCGTAATACATTTAATTAAGTCGGTAAAAAAAAGTTATTTTACAGCATAAAGGTTAAATTTTTTAACTACATTCCAGACAAATGAAAAAGAGTGGAAAGATCCACAAACCGGATTTTTAATATATCAAAAGATAACTCATATAATTTTCTTTCTGTCGCTAGGAGCATTCTGCTATTTTATCGGAAAATATATCAATGACAAGACAAAGGAGTTATCTTCTCAACCCAAAGACTCAATATTTTAACTCTTTTCCAGATTATAATAGCATAATTTTCAATTTTAACTGTATGTTTGATAAATTTTTTTAGGAATTGAGGGTTAAATGAATTATTCTTCAAAGCGCCTATTGTCTAATGGTTAGGATCTCAGCCTGCCACGTTGGGGGTCCGGGTTCGATTCCCGGTGGGCGCATTTTTTAAAATCTGATTAAAAATCTTCACTTTTTCTTAATTAAGGAGTAATTATATGTTATATATTTCCCATCGCGGTTTTAGAGTTGGTGTTGTTGAAAATACATTTCAAGCATTTGAATGCTCATTTAACTTAAATATGGATTTTATCGAGTTAGATGTCCAGCTCTCTTCTGATGGCCATCTTTTCGTACTTCATGATGTTAATCTGGAGCGCATTTTTCATAATCTGGATTCTATTGCAAATATATCTTGCAAAAAAATAAAATTGATAAGATCGAAAGAATCAAATCAGAAAATTCCTGAATTAAAAGAAGTTATCGACCAAATATTATCACAGGGAGACAAAACTCCAAAATTAATGATTGAATTAAAGGGTCCGGGAACTGCAAAGCCCACATGTAAAATGATCGAAGAAAGCAAAATCACGGATTTTGTAGCTTTTAGTGGAAGAAACCTTGCTGAATTAAAGATAGCACATAAACTATTACCGCAGGTACCCCTATGCCTTAATATAACCAAATGTAAAGAATTTACTCTCAAAAATTTATTAGAAACAACATCAACAGGCGCATTACCTTTGCCTTTTACAATGATTTCACTTAAATCAAACCTGATAATCGACGAAAAATTTCCTAAAAAATGCCATGAATTAGGAATCAAAGCGCTAACTTGGGGATTTTATGATAAATCTAATCCTATTGCTTTGATTAAATCTTTGATTACTCGTGGAGTTGATGGAGTTTTGTTTGATGATCCAGAAAGTGTTCCGATAATTAGGAATTGGGAAAAAAAAAATTAACTATTATGTTGGAAACTCTCTGTTTTAAAAATATCCTCGATTGATTTCATTCGTGTGCTAAGCCTGTCTGCAAAAAGTTCAATAAAAAACTCCATTTCTTGATTTTTTGCATCACCTATCCTTTTACTTACTTCAAAATGGAGTTTGGAGTAATCTTCAAGTCTTCTATCCATATATTTATTTAAAATATTACCCATTGAACCCTCTTTACCAATGAAACCCCTTAAAAGACCCATTAAACCCAAGCGATCCATGGTATCGGCATCAAATACTATTTTCTCTTCAGCGGTCTCAGGGGGGATCATTGAAGTAGGTGTGTGCCTTACAACTACTCTACAGATTTTTTCTGTCAATTTTGGGCTAATTTTTATGCCGTCCAGAAACTCTTCGGCTAAGGAGCCTCCGAAAAGTCCGTGAATGTGTGAAAAAACAGTATTTGTTTTTCCAATATCATGAAGTAGGGCCCCTGCGCACACAATAAATGGATCTGCTGATTCTTCAATATCCTTACCTATTTGAATCGAATATCTTAAAACAGATAAAACATGAACAAAATCATGACTGCTGCTTTCAGCATGTGCTTCTCTGATAAAATCTTGTAATTTAAGTAAAACATCCATTTCCTTCTTAGTTAACTTTCGTGAGAAAACCATATTATTCACTTTCTTGTTAGACTATTTAAAATTCACCAATTATTTTTATTTTATCACATAAAGGTAAATTTTTAAATTCTATTATATAATGTTAGCATTTTTGATGTTAAAAATATCTTCAATGATAAATTCAGCAAATTGAATCAGAAATTTGAAAATAGGTCAGAAATGATAACGAAGGCTCACTTCTTAGAAAATCCTATTTCTCCAATAACATAACTTTTAAAAGTTCAAACAACGTCTAGATTTTTATGCCCGAGAGTATTGGAAACTTAAGTAGGGAAGACCTACTAAATCGCGCTAAGAAATATTTTTTTTCATTGGGACTAGATGATGGTGCAGCTAGGTTGTGTAAGAAAAATTTCCAATATGGATTAGCAAAATTACATTATGCGCAAGAAAAGCTTGGAATGGAACCAAATGCAACATTTATTTCAACACCCGATGAAACAGTTTCACGTAATGTTAAAAGATGGATGTCTGGTTATGGATACGGAGGAAAACTGATAACAGGAGATCCAAATGATCCATTAATTTTTATTGATGTAAAACCTAATGCTTGCGGTATGCTGGTTGGTGGTTTAAATAAATTACCCCATCCGGATGAAGTCATTAAAACTATAAATGAAATAATTAAGGACGATTATTTTATCGATGATATTAAACTTCAATGGGATTATAAAAAGAGCAACCACTTTATTGATATTTTCGAGATGAGAGAGGATGATGAATATAGTCCAAATAAGAAATTAAAATCAAAATTTAAATTCATCATACACGGATCCGTTCCTGAACTGAGAAATGCAACTGATAAAGGTCCTGGGTTATATTATGACACATCAAAAGAATTAAGAGATATGTGTAAGAAAATTGAAACTCCATATGGAAAAGTATATTATTTGGATGGGAATGATGCGAAAGAATATTTGAGATTCTTTATGTATGCTAAAAAAATCGCAGCAGAAAAAAGAAAAAAAGCAGGTGAATTGCTATTTGGTAAATTTGTAGAAATTTCAAATCCCATGCACCAAGGTTTATTATCATATGGAGAAATGCTGTTAGGAGCCCAGCACATAACAGAACAAAAGGATAAATTATTCCCCGTTGCATTAAGA
>JAUWPK010000027.1 GCA_030611625.1 Promethearchaeum sp.
ACACGAGGAATTAACGAATCGATTGATACAACCTCAACCTCTGCCAAATATAACATAGTCGCTTCATTTACGGTGAACGGAGTAGTAGAAGTTCAAGACGTAGTCGGAGCACTTTTTGGTCAAACTGAAGGTTTATTTAACGATTTGGAACTTAGAGAATTACAAAAATCAGGTCGAATTGGAAGAATAGTTGTTAACGCTGAATCAGAAAATGGTAAAACAATTGGAGAGATTATAATACCTTCAAGCCTAGATCGTACTGAAACAGCTATTTTAGCAGCAACAATGGAGACTGTTGATCGAGTAGGTCCATGTACTGCTTTCTTTCAATTAAATGAAATTAAAGATTTACGTGAATCAAAATTAAAGAGAATTGAAGCACGTGCAAAGGAACTTCTAAAAGATTGGAAATCATTATCAGCAGATCAACCTAAAATTTCTAGTAAAATTAAATCTGCTCTTGAACGTGAGTCTGTTATAATGTGGAATGGGTTACCTGCAGGTTCGGATATAGATTTAGCTGAAAGTGTAATTATTGTTGAAGGCCGAAATGATATTCAACAATTATTTAAAATTGGTGTTAAAAATACAATTGCAGTGAATGGAACATCTGTTCCAAAGGCGATTATTGATTTAACCCATAAAAAAGAATGTACTGCATTTTTGGATGGTGATAGGGGAGGAGATATGATATTAAATGAACTATTACAAGTATCCAAAATTCAATTTTATGCGCGAGCCCCCAGAAATATGGAAGTTGAAGAATTACCACCTAAAGAATTAGTGAAATGCCTTCAACAGAAGAAAACAATAGAATTTTTACTCCGAGAGAGGAAAAATAAAGAAAGTAATTTCAAAAATGAGAGATTAGATTCTCATCAAAAATCATACGGAAATCGTAATGGTAACCGTGAACGATTCCAACAGAATAGAGACCGAAACCGGTCCTTTAGAGACCGAAAACCAGATATAAATAGAAGCATAAGCAAATACTCGAGAGATAATTCCAGAAATTCTAATTTTCGATCATCATCTCGGAGAACCTCAGCTTTAGACGGTTTACCGAAAAGTACATTAAATACATTTGTAAAAGATTTAATTTCAAGCAATCAAGCCATTGGGCTAGATGAAGAATATAAAGAGATTTACAGAACAAGTAATGTTAAAATCTTTAATGATTTAAATGAAAAGTTAAAAACGGTTATAATAGATGGCGTAGTAACCCAAAGATTTCTGGATGAGGCAATTAAGAACAAAATCAAGAGAGTAATTGCTGTTAATATAAAATCAAGATTGAAATTTCCTGAAAGAACGGATATTGAACTTTATTATTTCAAAGATTTCTTCAAAGCTTGAAATTAAAGCAAAAAAATTTTTTATTATTTTTTATTATATTTTTTTTTGAAGTTTATTACCCCCAATATTTAATTCTTTAAGCCACGTCATCTTAGTTATAATCTTGGAGAAAGAGGATATTTGGTTATTATATACGAATAGTTCTTCGAGTGATTTTAGGTTCCCTAACGTGTTGGGGAGAGAGGTTAGAAATTTAGGATAAAAAGAGTGATCAAAAAACTTAGTATTTACTTTTTTTTTAATTAGTATTTTGAGTTTTTTAAGCTGAGAATATTTATCAAATTGGTTAGACGCCTCAATTATTAAGATGTATAAGATGTATAATTTGAATTCGGAATTTAAGATAAAATGATTAGCAAATTATATGCAGAATTAAAAATTAAAAGAATGAAGAAAAAATTGTAAAATTGTATACCTAATTCCCTAAATATGCATTTTGGATTACATTTGAGATTAACTGTATAAGATATGAGAGCCCACCAACTATCGTGATTCCTATCAAACAAACCTTAAGAATTGAGAAATACATTTTACGTGTGGGTTTAACGGAAATTTTTAAAATTCTTTTGGAGTTTAAAAAGAATTTTTGAAGTTTGTTCATAGTAGCGCTTGGACTATCTTTCGAAATTGAAGACATTGATGATTAAAAAGTATCATCATTTTAATTTTTTTTTTTTTTTTTGAAAGAAAAATTTTTGAATGGATTTTTTAAATTACTTGGAATCGATCAGAATATCCATAAACCATTTTGGGTCAAAAGGAAGCAAATCATCATATGCTTGACCTATGCCAACATAAATAATTGGCTTTTTTGTAATGTATGCAATCGAAAGAGCTGCACCACCTTTAGAATCTGCATCTAATTTTGTAATTATTGAAGCATCTATTTGTACTGTTTGATTAAAGACTTCAGCTTGAACAAGAACATCATTTCCAGCTAGAGAATCCCCAATGAAAAGTGTTAAATCTGGTTGATTAACGCGCTTGATTTTTTTCAATTCCTCCAACAAGTTTTTATTTGTTACTTGCCGTCCTGAAGTGTCAATAATTACAGAGTTTATTTTTTTTGCAAATGCATGATCGATAGCATCATAGGCAACAGAAGCAGGGTCTGCATTATAAGTTTGCTTTATCAAACGTGTTTTAAGAGCATCCATGTGTTTTGAAAGTTGTTCTATAGCTCCAGCTCTGAAAGTATCTGAGGCTGCTACTACAACAGAAACACCATTTTTTTTAAAAAGATGGACTAATTTAGCTATTGTTGTGGTTTTACCGGTTCCGTTTACGCCTAATACCATTATTGAGTAAGGTTTATTTTTATTTGACCGGTTTTTTATTGTTTCAATTAAATTAAATTGATTTTCAACATTTAAGATTTCAAAAATTGCTTCTTTTATTGCGTTTTGGAGTGTATTTTTTTTAGAAAAGGCACCAACTTGTGTTCCTTCAAGGTTTTTTTTTGTGATTTCTACTATCTTCTCTGCTGCATGAACTGCAACATCGTTTTTTAAAAGGGTTAATTCCAGGTCTTTGAGAATTTTTTTCATATTTGTTTCAGTAAGGGTTGTTTTGAATATGCCTGTTAACCCTTGCTTCATTTTTTTAAACATTATTAAACCTTTTATTATGAATTATTGGCGCTGGTTGAATTGAGATTTAAGTTCCTGTATTTTACCTGATATCTCATTAAAATTTTGAACAAGTTTCGCATGAACTTTGTTATTATCTTCTAATCTCTGTTCCATTATTTGGATACTTTCTTCAAGATTTTTTTCGATAAACATATCTCTTGAAATAGGAATAATCATTTTGTCAGGCTCTATAATTTTTGCTCTGGCAAATGCATTAGTTCCAATTGGAATGACAATTTCATGATTATTTTCAGTGCTTTGAAGTTCTTCCATAGTTTTCTTTGATACTGCAATTCCTGAAATTTGATTCTCAGTTATTAAAAGTTGCTCTGAAATATTCTTTTTTTGTTCTTCCAGAAGTTGAACAACATAAATTAATTGAGACATGTCGGCCGAATTAGGTTTAGGATTATTACTCATATTAATCAAATATTAATTATTTCAAAGATTTGAAAGTATTTCATTAAATCTACTATTTAGAAATAGTAGAGAAAAAAATTAGTATGCTTAAATTTGCTTGAATTTACTTAAATTCTATTCAATTTGACTTAAAGATCGAATGAACAAATCATCGCATTCTTCAATTGAAACTGTCTTAATTTCAGTTATTGTTATTTTACGCCTTAATAGTCTTACCGACGTAATTATAGATAGTACTTTTTCAAGAGCATTTTGTTCGTTAGTAGCGCGAACAAATTTAGTGAATTGAAATTTTTGAAATTTTTTATTATATTTGCCACTAATTTTATAGATTTGGATTTCTGTTGCCATAGTTCTTCAGTTCTTCATTTCATTGCTAATCTTTATTTTAATAGTTTGTAAAAAAGTTTCATCATTTTAATTTTTTTCTGATTCAATTTTGTTAAGCAATTATTTTTAAGCTCATATAAATGTTAATGTCGATACGTTTATGTTAAATTTAGTATTTCCATCATTCTCTGCAACTCGGGACCTGTAGAATTCCGACCAAATATTGCATCGAAATCATTAACAATTGCACCGCCACCTAAATAAGGGCTTCCACAATTAACAGTACTAACGTCAACTTCTTCAACTTGAAGAGTTTTTGCAATAATTTCAGCTTCATCTTCTGTAACCATAGGATGTAAGAGCACACCTGAATTATTTGCAATTCCACAAGATCCCGCTAGGTCCGAATCCGCATACCTCAAAACCCTTGCACGAACTTTAAGGGCTTTTTCTATAACATCCTTTGCTTCCTCAAGTTTTGGTGAAATAATTGCTCCTTTGTCATTACAGAGAATTAAATTCCCAAAGGCGTTATCATCAAGAGAAATTGATGTTATTTGAAATCCTTTTTTTGTATTTTTTTGCAGAATTTCTAACTCATCTTCGTGAATTAAATCCGGAACGATCATTCCATAAGAATTAATCGCCACAAACGAACCAACAACAGCACTTCCAGCAATCGTAGTCTCTATTGGGGTAATATTAGGTAGATATTTTTTTATAAATACAACAATTTTTGGATTAATTTTTGGAGGATATAGGAAATAATCATTATTCAGAGCAAGGTATGCCCCAATATCTGGTTTTCCATAAACAATTTCTCTTAATATTGGCACTCTGCTGATCTCCCATAAATTATAATAAAAAGAAAAAATGAATTAAGCTAAATATGCTCTAACAATGCCGTCCACAGACTTTGTTACGCGAACCCTTATTTTTCTTGGCGGATTTTTAATTCCGTTTTCCCAAACTCGCTCATTTAACTCTTGCGCAATGTAAACATCCCCTTCAGGTTTCATATGTCTGACTATAAACTCACGTAATACTAGAATTGCTTTCTTTGACCGTTTCCAACGAGGAACAAGCTCGAATCCCTTCTTTGCTAAAGGAACAACATAATAGCGCTCTTCTTGAATTTCTTCTTCGAATTCTGTTTCTGCTTCCTTGATTTCTTGCTCAATCTCACTAAGTTCTTCTTCACTTACTGGGGTTTCTTCTAAATCAAAAGCATCAACATCTTCTTTAGGAACTTCCTCAATTTTCTCCTTTTCTTCTTCAGGAGGAGGAGTTACCTTTTTTTTAATAATTTTTTTCTTTGCCATCTGTATCACACAATATTATTTCTACTATTTCTTTAATCTCTGAGTTCTCCAATGTCTCCTAGAGTATGGTGTCGATCTTATTTTTCCTTTCGTCTTTACGGTTACCCATGTTGGAATATTGGAGCCCATGTCTCGGGCTTTTCCTAAACGTAATTTCATTGGTAGAGTTTTATTTCTTGCCATTGTTTTTCACTTTATTTGAATTGAATTTTACTTTCGTGTTTTTTTGTTTGTTTTTGAAGTTGGATAAGCAGGGTTTTGAATGTTTCATCGGTTAATGGCGTTTTCCCGCGAAGTGCTCCGGTTTGATAAGATTGAATTAATTGGAGTTCAATATTTTGAGCAAAATCAGGTCTTGCCATTTGAATATTTGTCAATCTTGATCGAGCTTCAGGCGATAAAATGACCCTCATTATGTTTTTTTTTTGAGATTCTAGTTCGTTTTGTTGTTGTTGTTGCTGATATTCATTCATAGCTTGTTGCTTTTGAATATTAGCTAACTTTTCTTCCCTCAAACGACGTAGATCTTCATCACTCATTACTTTTCAACTTCTTTTGTTGTAAAAAATATTATAATTATCAATTTATTTATTCTTTCTTTTCTTTCGATTCCAATTTCAAGATCTCTGCGGCGGTTTTATCCAAAATAGATCTGCCCGCATTTGTTAATTCTCGACCGCTTTTTTCAGTAGTTCGAACATAACCAGCTTTTTCTAGTTGCTGTAGTACTCTTCTTAATATAGCTCCAGAACCTTTAGAGCTATGTTTTAAATGAACATAGCCAGGACTCCTACCACCATAAACTTTCTTCAACCGATTGATTCCAATAGGTTTTCGATATAATTTTCGGAGCAAACTTGCTGCTCGAATATACCAGAAATTTTCAGAGTCATCAGGAGGGTATTCTCTTGCCCAACCTGTCTTCCAAAAAATAGATTCTTTAGGTGCTTGAACCGATTTTGCCGATTTAAGCTTTTCAGCTACTGCGTTTATTAAATCAAATGCATATATATCATAAATGTTAATAACTCATTACCTCACTATATCTTGCGATATATTTAATCAACGAATTTAACTTCGTTGTACTAAGATATTGCAAAGCATGATAGTTTTAATTTTTTTTGCTTTTAAGAATGAAATATTTTAATTTTTATTGAATACTTAGAAAAATGAATATAATGGTAATGAATATCGAAATCGATGGGTTTGGGAAAATGGAAGCAAAATATCTTGTTTCTGATCTCAATGGAACTTTAGCAATGTTTGGAAAAGTTAGTCCTAAAACCAAAAATTTGATTGACCAACTAAAATCTAAATTAAAAATATTTATTCTATCTGCTGATACATTTAACAACGGAAAAGAGATAGCAGATGATTTGGGTGTTGAGTTTCATAAACTTTCAGGTACCAAATCCCAAGCACTTGAAAAGTATGAATTTCTTCAAAACTTAGGTCCTGAAAAATCCATAGTAATGGGAAATGGACGAAATGATTATATGATGATCCAAAAGGCAAAATGAATACAAAATAATCACTGATATTAATTTTCCCAGAGATGAATCTGATTTCATTGATTTTTTTGAAAACAATTGTTATAAAAGAACTTAATTACAAGATAATAATAATTTAGAATATGACTAAAACACAAAATTGTAATTATTTAATAAAAAAAGCATTTTTAGAAAATTTGAAAGAGAATTGTCTAAAATCCTTGGGGATCTTCCAAATATATAAATATATCATCTGAATCCATCCAATACCCACCAATATTAAGAATTTCAACCAATCCGTGTGAACAGTGTTTATCCAAGACAGAATTCCAATGATTAAACCAAAGATTACAATTACCTCATTAAGGGCAATCAAAAGAAAGAATGTGAAATAGCTAAGATCGTATCCCTTATCTTGATATTTTTTCAAGACCGTTGGAAGAACAAACCAATACGTAACGAAGATAATCAAAATGCTTATTCCGAGAAATATAATAAAAATCAAATCAAGATTATACGGTAAATCGATGGTAGGTGAAGAATCAATCGGTTCATTGGCTGAAGATTTTGTAATATCAAGTACGGATAAAATTAGAATATGCATTAGGGGTGTCATGACCACTAAACTAAATATCAAGAAATTTTTCATTGTCCGGTTTTGAGCTTCTATTTCTGGTGAATATAATAAATTATGTTCGATGACCATTGCGGGTTCTTCCAGAAGTTTTAAAGTTGCCTGCTTTTCTTCATCTGTTCCTTCAGATTTCCAAGACCACAGCAATTCTTGAGTTTTTGGGTTATTCAATTCTTGGCAAGAAAGATATTTTAAATTGTAATTGGAATAAATGTGTGGATTAATGTCGCTGATATTGGAAAAGGGAATTTGATATAGTCTAATTTTGTGCTCTTTCTCTAAAGTCTTGATAATTATTTCCCATTTTCCTAATTTCTTCAAATTTGGAACAAATTCTGAATCTGAAGTCTTTAAATTTGGGAAGGATCCCGTTTTAGAGGAATCCAACGCACTGATTTTAAAATCTATTAATTCTAATACACTCCATTCGATAACAATTCCTTTCTTGAGATATTTTTTTACAATAATTCCAGTTTGAGTAAATATTATCTTCCTCATATAGTAATAATTCATGAAGAAAAAGAAAGCAAATGCCATTGAAAGCATGATGAACGTAGACAAAATTCTTTCCAATAGGGTTGTATCTTGAAAATAGAGTTCTGGTTGTAAATATTTTCGAATTTCAATAAAAAGAAAGAATGCCAAGACTGAATACGCTAGAATCAAGATTGATTTTTGTCGATTTTTAAGAATATATTGAGGATTTTCCATAATGTCACTAGGTTTCTTGAAGCAATCCAAAATAAGATTTTGCGTCACTAACTGATGGGAAATATTCCATAACTGGCACTCCATAAGTACCGCCTCCAAAACCATAAAATCGCTAAATATCTTCTAAATTCCATCTTAACCCTCTCTTTTTTATTCCATTTTAAATCTCCCTCCCTTCTAAATTCCATCTTAACCACTTCGCTGAATTAATGAATTCCATTGAGAATTTTATGATAGCATATATATTCTTGGGTCAATCCTACTTAGCCAAGCAAAGATTTACTAAGTTTACAGAGAACATTCAAAATACAGATGCTATTCATGAAAAGTTGATCCATTCAAAAAATACAGAACTTGTTCTATATCCAAAAGATATTCCGGAGTTAGAAGCCCAGATAAAAGAGATTTTTGTTCAAAAAGATTGGAATCTTTAAAAAAATGATTTAATCGTTAATTTTAGGAATTAAATTATGCTTTTTGCAGTGTTTCAGATATTTTTTACCATATTTTTACATAAAACAATCTTTTAACTTTTATTGAATACTTAGAAAAATGAATATAATCATGTCTTCATTTAAAGATTTTAAAAATTTGGATATTCGATTGGGTAAAGTATTAGAATACATATCAATTCCTGATTCAAAAACACTTATTGAAATGAGAATCGACATTGGAGATAATCAAACACGTTCAATTGTCGCTGCGATAAAAGAATGGTATTCTGCTGAAGATCTCGTAGGTGAATATGTTTTAGTCGCGTTGAACTTGACAATGGATAATTTAAAATCAGAAGGGTTTCTCTTAGCCATAGATGCGGAGAATTCCGCTGTTTTACTAAAACCCGATAAAAAATATCGTGAAAAAATCAAACCTGGAATGAAATTGGCTTAGATCTTAAAGATTTCTCTAAGAACATTCGAATAAGGGCAAACATACAGAACATGGGACAATTTTGATTAGAATCTTACCAATCGTTTAACTCACGCGTTCTTTAAATCTTCTGAGTGATATATTATATTTAAAATCCCGTTCACTACTTGAATTCGGGTGTCTAATATCTAGAATAATATTCATCTAAAATTTGTTCTATTTCACCTAATGGGTGATCTTTGAATTTTTCCTTCATTAAATCCAGAATATGTACTTTATTGCGCGGAATCCATTCTAAAAACTCATGTCCTTGGTCATAAACATTCCGTCGGTAATAGGAAATGACTTCTTTGCGAAAAGCTGCATTATCATCAGACATAAAATTTAGATCTCCAATAATAATTTATACATAAGAAATAAATAAAACTTGTGAAAATTTATGCGATTTAGCATTATATGATGGATACATTTCCAAATGACTTTTAACTTTTAATAAATTCTTAGAAAATTGAATATAATGGTAATAAAAATCGAAATCGATGGATTTGGGAAAATAGAAGCAAAATATCTCGTTTCTGATCTCAACGGAACGTTAGCAATGTATGGAAAAGTCAGTCCTGAAACCAAAAAATTGATTAATCAACTAAAACCTAAAATCAAAATTTATATATTATCTGCAGATACTTTTAACAACGGAAAGGATATAGCAGATGATTTAGGAGTTGAGTTCCATAAACTTTCAGGTGTTAAATCTCAAGCACTTGAAAAGTGTGAATTTCTTCAAAACTTAGAGCCTGAAAAATCCATAGTAATGGGAAATGGACGAAATGATTATATGATGTTCCAGAAGGCAAAATTATCTATAGGAATTCTGGGAAATGAAGGAATTAGCCCTAAGACATTAAAAGAAGCAGATTTAGTAATAAATTGTCCAGAAAATGGCTTAAAATTGTTGTTAAATCCACTGGCATTAAAAGCGGGATTAAGAGAATAGAAAAAACAATACTGAAAAAAATTATTTAATTATTAATTTTAGGAATTAGATTGTGTTTCTTGCAATGTTTTAGATATTTTTTTCCATATTTCTGCATGAACCAATCAATAGTTTCATCACGCTCTGGTTTTATAAATTCACATGCATTTGGCAAACATTCATAAGATATGGGAAGTTTTCCAATCACCTCTCCATCCACTTGGGCAATATAAGGATCATCTTCTTCTTCTGTTTTAACCATTTCTACTCGAACTTTTTTGCTCTGGAATGTTTTAATTTTAAAGTGTGGAAGAACAGTTTTAGAATACATTTTTCTTAAATCCATCAAAACCCTTAGAGGATTAACTTCGGGGATAGAAATATTGAACAAACCATCATCAACACGAGCTCCTCCACACAAGTACATCCATTCTCCGTATGATTCTCCATTTCCTACTGCCACATTATTTGGGCTCCCCTCATAGACATCATTATCCATGATAACCCTCACTGCACGTTTTGTAAATTGAAAAATAGTTTTTAGTAACATAACAACGTAATTCCAAGTTCCTCTAAACTTTTTTTGAATAGCATTAACTTTTTCGGCCACTGCTCCATCAAATCCTTGAGAACCGATTCCCAAGAAATATCTTTTCTCGTTTTTTGCGTTGATTGATAAACCTATATCATTTTTTCCAGTTTTTCCTTCCGCAATTATTTCACAAGCTCGTTTGACATTTGGAATTATTCCAATTGCGCCAGGAATGTCATTTCCCGAACCAACAGGTATGAATCCTATTAAAGCATTGGTGTTTGATTTCATAACACCATTTAATACTTCGTTGCATGTTCCATCTCCTCCTGCAGCAATCACCCCTCTATATCCCTCTTTAGCTAATTGCTCAGAAAGTGAAATTCCATGTTGAAAATACTCCGTTTGAAATACTTGATAAGATACATGCATATTATCCAATTTTCTACATGCATAATCGAAATCTTTCTTAGTTTTTCCTGCAGCACATGCAGGATTATAAATTATTGCAAAATCTTTCATGTATATTTCCAATTTGTTGTTAATTTTAATAAAAGTTATGAAATTTTAACAGCATTTTAAAACCTCTTTAATGTATCTTAAAAATCATTCAATTTTCAATTTTGACGCAAATATTAGAATAAAGTTAAATTTTTACATCCTACTAAATTTAAATATTTATGCCGAAATGGTTATTCACAAAGGATTTCATGGACTATATGATGGATCCATTATCAAATGAAGGAGAAAATGCGATTCCTACTGTAATTGTAGCAGAACCGTGTAGTTTAGGATGATCTATGGGAGGAATATTTCCATTTGAGGTTGGAAAAGTAATGAATTTGCAAGCAATTAACGATGATTCATTAGAGCGCGTGGAATCTCCCGATATTCCCTATCAAATTGAATTATACCTTGCAAAATCACTTAAGGATGATATAATCGATCCAATGATTATTGACTATGTAAGATGGAATGACACATATCTAACATTTGTTCCACCTCTTCCAAAGCCATTAAACGAATATGATTTTTTTAATCCTTCACAAGATTGAAGCAAATGATACTTTGAAATAAACATTGTTCAAAGATGATGCCCTCGCCATAGGAATCTTTAA
The DNA here is from genome assembly GCA_030611625.1 of Promethearchaeum sp. Classification (GTDB taxonomy): domain Archaea; phylum Asgardarchaeota; class Lokiarchaeia; order Sigyniarchaeales; family Promethearchaeaceae; genus Promethearchaeum. The sequence continues at coordinate 11,388 of JAUWPK010000027.1, forward strand.
AGTTTCTACAAAATTCTTCAAATCTCAAAAGTATCAGAAAATTTTTTTTAAGCTAATTCTTATCAATTTAGAGAATTGAAATGAAGAAAACGAGAAAAACTAGAATTGAAGATTATGAAGAAATAATAATGTCTCATCGAAATATTGAAGAGATTAACTTACAACCATTCATAGCAGCAAAAGAACTTGTCAAGGATTTTGAAATTGGTGATTATATCGTTAGAGCGGTGGATCATCTCTCAATTGAAATTTCTGAACATGAATATGTTGCTATCATTGGCAGTTCAGGAGCAGGGAAAACCTCTCTTTTACATATACTTGGAGGTCTCGAAAAATCCACTAAGGGTGAGAACTTTATTTCGCATATTAATGTTTCACACATGGAACAAGAAATGTTGGCGACTTTTAGAATATTCAATGTCGGAATTGTATTTCAAAATTATAATCTAATATCATCACTAACAGCACTTGAAAATATAATGTTTCCCCTCCAACTATGTCAAGTTAAATATGAAAAATGTGAATCAAGGGCTAAAGAATTATTGGATATGATCGGTTTATCTGAGCGTGCAGAACATCTACCATTCCAATTAAGTGCAGGAGAACAACAACGTGTAGCGGTAGCAAGAGCATTGGCTAATGATCCTCCTATAATTATTGCGGATGAGCCTACAGCTAATTTAGATAAGAGAAATGCCGAATTTATAGGGAATTTATTTGAAAACTTTCGTACTGAAGGAAAAACAATTATTGTTGCGACTCATGATGAGAAATTAATTAAACATGCTCATAGGATTTTAGTTATGGAAGAAGGGAAAATAATTGAGGATAAACGTATAAATGAAGTTTCTTTCAAAGAAGAAAACACAGAAATTGAAATGGAACAGGAATAAAAAATGACATTAAACTTCGCAATTAAAGATTTATTACATTTTAAAGAACAAACCAAATCCCATTTGAAAACTAACTCTTCCATAATTGCCCTAGTAGTACTGTTTTTAAATTTAACAAACAGTATGAATCTTTTAAGCGTTCAATCCCCTTTATCATATTTGACGCTTACTCTCTTTGAACTTATTACGCAGTATCATAGATTTTTAGTTATTCTTATTGTAATTTTGGTTTTTGTGGTAATGATAAACAGTAATCATGCGATAATAGAGCACAGAAAGAAAGATATCGGCATCATGAAATCAGTTGGAACTTATCCAAACCAATTATATAGTTTCTATCTAACTGAATTGCTTCTTTTGGCATTTTTTTCTTTTATAATTGGATGGGTAATAGGGATTTCCTTATTTTTTATCATTTTTTCGATCCTTAATGGGAGATATGTCGGACTTCAGTGGTCTCCGGATAAATTCATTTCAATCGGGATATTTGTTGGATTATTATTTGTGACCTTCGTAGTAAATGGATGGGAGATACGAAAAATAGGTCGAAAATCATTCAATTTCGCAAAAACCGGGAAATTTAAAAACAATATTCATGCAAAATTGACACCAACTTGGAAAAAAATATTGATAAAATTACCAATAAGTATGAAATTAGCTATCAAAAATCTTATGAGAAAACAAAAAGAATTAAGACAGAGCCTTTCACTAATTACCATAGCCGGAATGATCATGCTAACCGGTTTAGTAGGTGTGATTGTTGTAAATAATTCCGGTGTTGCTTATATTCAACATGCTCAAGGCGAAAATATTGCAGTTATTGGAGTTCCTGAAGTTGTTGATGCATTTGCAAATGGATATTCCAGGTTTTCTAATGATAGCATTCCTGAATTAAAAAATGGAACATATACCGATATACAAAATAATATTTCGGGTATTGAACATCAATTATCCGCTCTATTTTCAGATTTTTCCATTGATTCTAATTTTTGGGAGAAGAGATTATTTTCAGTGACAACAGTTACAGAATCAACTGGAGCAATATTACAATATTATACTAACGAAACTACTGGATTACCATCGGCTGAATATACCACGATAGGAAATGGTACCAGAACAAGAGTAGTCCCAATTCAAGGAATTGTATTTAATTCGACAATTCAGCATTGGAATTATGAAGGAACATTGAGCAATATAACACATGGGGCAGCTGTTGGTGATACTTTAGCAGGCGAACTTTACGAGAATGCATTCTTGCAATGGATAATATATTCAAATGCAGGTGCAAATCGTACATTCCGGCATAAAATTAATGCAGTAGTAATAGATACGATGAATATAGGAAATTCTCTTTATCTTCCCTTAAATGATTTACAAAATAATTTAGAGCTAAATAATTATTCTAACTTAATTTTAGTAGACTATTCAAAAGCACTTGAAAGTGGAAAATATGATGAATTCTTTGAAGAAATCTCGGAAATTTTAGGCGTTCAATTTAAAATTATGGATTTACAGCCCATTTTTGTTCATAATGAAGATTTTCTACGGTCAAATCAAATATCAACATTAATTCTGAGTTCAATAATTGCAATGGTAATCATTTACATCATATATCAGTTTCAACAAGGAAGATTAGAAGAAGATAAAAATGATATAGTGATTTTCAAAGCTTTGGGAGGCACTACTTCGGACATTAGAAAAATGTTATTTTTCGAGCAAGCTTGGTTATTATTTGTCGGATTAACTCTATCATTAACGGGAACTTTGTTTATCATTATATTCCTTTTTATGGAAGGAGCAAAACTTCCATCAATTTGGATCCCTCTTGGTCTATACGCAGGGATATTTTGCTTTTTTTGCGTCCTTGCTTTTATTGGAATAAAATTATTAGTAAAAAACCAGTTTAAGAAAATAAACCAAAAACCCATGATTATTCAATCTAATGGCTGATTTGTAGAATATCGCACTTAATTTCTGAGAATGAAAGCCATTTGATTATTTTTTCATTATATTTTCATAATATATTAACAATATTAAGAGATAATGATTTAATGTTATCATTTTCACTATATTATAGTTAAAAATTGACGATTTCAAGCCATAAATCATTTTCATTAAGGGATAGTAATTTTTCCTGCATTATACTCCCCATATAACCACCAATCCGCCAACCACTGCACCAATACCATCAGATTATCCAGATAATCCGCTTCTATACAACTAATCCCACAACTAGACCCGAAAGGAGCATATTTATATGCGGATTGAAGGGATATATCTTTAGATCGGCTGATAACGGATATCTGATAACTGACAACTAGTTTTTAAGATAGCTCGTTTCGCATATAAATATGCTCCACTCCCTAGTGATGGAATGATGGGAGGGAGGAGGCGGATTTGATATGATGGAGGTAGTGATATTATTGTATATTATGGTGATGTTTTGAGTAGAAAGAGAAAAAATAGCCGAGTTATTCTCGGTCAGTGGTCATCTGAACCTAGATGCAGATGATCATGAACACTTTTTTTTGTCTATTTTTTCTTAGTCCCAATTAAATCATTTACAATATTACGGATATCCTTAATTTTTAACATTGTTTGAGCAGGAATTATCACAGATCTCCCGATTTTTTGAATTGAAAAGAGATTATTAATGATTGATTCCAAATAGTCTACAATATCACCAGTGAAAATCTTGATTTCATATTCTTCTTCCAATTCCAAAACAATTTCGGTAACAGATAATCCGGATAATCGATAATCAACAATAAATCTCTCAATGCTCATTTTACCACAATCACAGTATGGTTTATCTTTACAGATGCAATTGAAAATATCTTCAGACCACC
>JAUWPK010000308.1 GCA_030611625.1 Promethearchaeum sp.
ACCTTTGCTTTATCTACGATATCATAAGCATCAGAAAGCAATATTTTTTTGTCCAATGTTTGAATCCATTTAATTATTAAATTATCAAATTCTTGTGCATGCTCAGAATATCCAAAAGAACTATCTGTTTTATGTGTATGGGCGAGATCTCCACTAAGAATTAATGAAAAGGTTTCTGGGTTTGAAGAACAAAAATCCGCAATATGATGTCCGATGTTGAGGAGATCTTGTTTAAATTGCGATGCATAAAATCTTTTCTTAGGTAGAGAAATGACAATTAATTTAGTTTTGGGGCAGGATTTATGCAAATAATACATCGGTACCAATTCTCCCCATGCAAGAGGACCTGGAAATTGAGGAGCACCCAAAGTAATATTTGAAATGTCGATTTTATTATCTTTCAGGTGCGAAAATAATTTGTCTATCATGGAAATATCGGAATTTACCTTTAATTCATCTTTGATTTCGGTGCCGTCAACATTAGAGTCAACTAATCGGGGATAATACCCGCGTAAAATTTGATTTCTATAAATTAAAAATGATTCATCAGTAGCTAAACCATGGGGAGTAAACAAAATAAAGAAATCTGGACAATTTTTTTTGATATCTTCTTGAACTAAAAGCATGGCTTCATGAATTGGGGAAAATTTCTTAGAATATTTATCCTCTAGTCCGGGTATAATCTGCATTCCATGAGGTAAAAAATAGGCGTCTTTTAATGGCATTAATTTTCAAAATAAGTTTCTTTGAAAATAAAATTTTATTTTTTGATATATAAAGGCCTATTTAAGTCATATATAAGCAACTAAAAATTTAAAAGTAAAATGTCAATATGTACACAAGTGCACAACAATGTCACAAGCGAATATTGATAATTTTAATGCAGAGATTAGTACCATTGAAGAAAAAATTAAATCTCTTGAAGCCGAATATGCTGGAAAAAAGGACACAGCTGAAGCAGAATCTAATACAAAATTGGAGACTTTGAAATCAACTAAAGGCAAAGAAATTGAAAATTTTGAGAATGATTTTAATCAAAAGCAAAAGACTTTTGATGCTGCAAAAGAAGCCCTTGCTAAAGCTAAAGAAGAGCTGAAGCTTGCAAAACAAACCTATAAAGCAGAAAATTCTGGATACAATAAGGTATTAAGTATTCATTATAAAGAAGCATCAAATAAAGAGAAGGCATTGAATTCAGAGTTGAAAAAATTGATCAAAGAACAAAACTCTGAAATAAAAGGTCTTGAAAAGCAAATTAAGCAAGAAGATAAAGCAATTCAGAAAGCAATGGCAATTTAAATTTATTTTTTAGCTTTTTTTTTTTTAATAATATTTTTATCTGTTTATTTTATTTGTCATTTCTGGGAAAAAATCTTCCTGAAATATACTTAACTTGATGATTTTCGATTGTTTTTTGTAATAATTTCTGATATTCTGATTTATTGAAGAAATGTTCTATTTCGGTATAATTTGAGATTTTAAATTTCAAATTTTGAATGTTGGAATCATTTGCTTCCAAATTATCAGATTGATCATCTGTAATAGACTTAATAACCTCATCATTGAATGAGAAATCGTTAGTTTTTCCTTTTATCAATGAATTCAAATTATAAATTTCACTTGATTTGAATAATTGGTTAGAAATTTTGTGAATGAATTTAGGAGTTAAACCTGTTAGAGGAGTAAAGAGCAAAATATTATTTTTTTTTATATTTGAAAGGAAATTTGAATCCAATAAAGAATTTGAAGATATTAATCCCCTATAATGCAAATTTCGATTATTATAAGTATAAACACTTTCTTTCCTACTTTGAATCATCATAATTTCCAGTAATTTCATTGAAGCGTACACGATATATGGTTCAATATTTAGATTATTTTTTAAAATTTCAATTAATTTTTTTTCAATTGCCAAAAGGGAAAAGATATGGACCGGAATTGGATTAGAATAAAAACTAGCTATAATTTCTAAAGACTCTCTTGAGGTAGATGATATTTCATAAGAATTGGATGATATTTCTCTATGAAAAATAACCGGACTTACTATCGAACCTCTTCTAATTAACATCATGGCTGCAACTAAATCAAATACTCCGTTATTCCATAGACAAAGCAAAGAATTTTTTGTTTCAATAGGAAATCCCGCAAAAAGAGTTGGTATTGAAAATGCATATATATATACTCCTTTTTCACGGATTTCGATTTTGAATTTATATTTTGGGTTTTTACGTGATGCAATTACACGTTGTCCTGATTTATTCATGACTCTTATGATTTCTTGATTTAAGTCTTTTTTAATTTCGGATCCTTCTTTAAAATACGAAACAACGGTTTTAAAATCAATTGTGAATGAATCTCCATCTTTTAGCAGTGATATGGCATAACTAGTGAATTTTTGTTTCAATTTTTCGTATTTCCTTTCCACACTTAATGCAGGAGAGATGGATTGTATCCCAATAATATGTCGGAATACGCTTATAGCTTTGGGAATTTCATGTGAGGGAAAAAAGAAAATTAGGCGACCTGATAAGTTTAAAACCGATTGTAATGTTAAATCTTCACGTAGACATATTTTTTTAATGGAATCAACAAGGAAACTTAACAATTTCTTTTGGTAGGGTGCTGATTTCAATCCAATTTCATTATATCGACATAAAAGAACACGATACTCAATCGAATATGCTTGTTTTCCCATATAGTTATTTAAAAAATATAAGGGAAAATAGCTTTGCGATTTTTTGGGTAATCTGGAAATTTTGCTAGATACCATTTATGATGAGAATATGCTCTTGGGACTAAATTTGCGGCGGTCCAAAGGAAAAAGAATAAACCTGCAAAAGACCAAGTGAGAATTGCCCAACCCATCCACTCAAGCAATTCTCCAAAGTAATTCGGGCATGAAATCCATCTAAACAAACCATTATAAGGAATTTTATAACCTACTTCTCCAGGTTTTCGTAAATTTCGTAAAATATGATCGGAATTAAGGTTAATTAGAAATCCAATCAGGAAAATCGAAATTCCGGCTATAAACATCGGAGTGAGAAACCAATCATTCGTATAAATGGGGGATAACTCAAATAAAAATCTACCTTGAATATACCCATTAAATCCATTAAATATCATTCCCATTATCACTATCAAAATAGGAATTTGCTTTTTTCCTCTTATTTTAAGGGGATATATAAACGCACGGTGGATATAATGAATTTCCCAAATTAATAGGAAAATTCTTGCAACCAGATTTGATTGCCTATTCCCTAAGATGAAGAATGTAACGAAAATAATTGGTGGAATACATTCCATTATCATCCATCCTAATGTATTATCAATTTGTGGACCCCATTTTTTGTTATTATAACGACCATACCCCGCACTCACAAAAAAGAGAATGATGAAAATGATTACTCCTATTGCAATTAAAATATACCACAATATATTCCAGAAGTCATTTTCGCTGAATATTATTATAATTTCTCATCCCAACAAATTCTTTAGAAAAACGAATACAATTAATAATTAAAATAATATTAGATAAATACACTTGAAAAAATCTTCAATTTATGTAGGGCTACATATGAATACGAGCTCTACATAAAGAGAATGAATAATTTTGAGAGAGGTTTTTACTGAAATGTCGATTTTTATTACTGGGGCAACGGGTCAAACAGGAAGTCAACTCGCCGAATATCTAATTGAAACTCAGAAATTGGGAGTTTCTAATCCGACAGATATAATTTGCTTAGTTCGAGATTTAAAAAAGGCAGATTTTCTTAAAAAACTGGGAGTTCTGATTGAAGAGGGAGATCTTCTCGATTTTAAAAAGCTACAAAATATTATAAATAAGCATGAAATTATGTATGTATTTCATTTTGCAGCCAATCTAAATCAACACAACTCCTTTCAAGAGTTATACGAACCAAATTGCACCGGAACAACTAATGTGCTTGATGCATTTATTTCCTCACAAGCGAAATGGTTTTTTTATGCTAGCTCAATAAGTGTATATGAAGGCTATCTAAATAAAGATAAATTTCAGGTATTCAATGAATCAATGCCTCTTGGTGGTATAGATCCTCAGAAAGATAATAATTATGCAGTTACAAAGAGAATAGCAGAAAATTCTGTAAAAAAATTTTCCCAAAAATATCCAAAAAAGAATTTTATTATTACACGTTTAGGTCCTATTTGTGGACCTAGAGATCGAATGATTATACCTTCATTTGTAAAAATTCTGCTATATCCCATTCCAAAATTAATAGATAAAGGTA
>JAUWPK010000080.1 GCA_030611625.1 Promethearchaeum sp.
AAGATATGCCTAAGCTGATCATTCCTTTATCGGATTTCTCTTTTCCTCGTATTATTAAAATTATCCCTGCAATTAATGATAATAATGCAGCTGGAATTAAAATCACGTATTGGAATATTTCTTCAGCCATTAGGTGTAAGAGAAAAACTACACTCATTTAAATATTGGTAACTTTGAAATTCGACTTTTTCTTAGGAAAAATATGAATTATTTTAAATAATCGATAAAAATATGAAGAGATCACCATAAATGTGTCTTTAGAATGCAAGGAAAAAAAAATGAAATGACCATAGCAAAATTTTATTTTTGGTAAGTTTTTTTAATATTTATTTTAAATCTAGTTATTATTTATTACTGGAATTACATCAAGTAATAAATTTGCTTCTTCTTGGAGTTCTAACAATTCTTTATGATGCTTTGATTTCCTAATTATTCTCTTTAAAAGATTTACTGCGTTAGCGTATTCAAAATCGCGAAAATCTTTTCTAGCTTGTAGGAAGTCTTCAGTGAGCTTTTTAAAAGAACGCATTTTTAGTACATCGGCAGAGACCTTAGTTGTTTTGCCTTTATAACAAATTGTCACAATGTTATTTCTAATGATTGGAGGCATTACAGAAAACTGGCTAACTATTAAGGATATAAAGTGTCGTTTATAATCCCGCTTAATCTCTCCGGTATCTCCAAGATCATTTCTATTTTTGATTTTTTTAATAATTAGATCAATAGTAAAAGTCATTATTATTGATCCCACCAAACTAACAAGAATTGCAACAAATATATTTGATATTTGAGATGTTATTAGTATTAATATAATTGCTTCAATAATATAAATTCCTAATTTTAACACAACTTGTTTTTGGTTTACTTTTTTCTGTTTAGTAATAAATTCCTCCAAATTTTGAATTGCTTCGACATTTAATTCCTGAATTTGATCAAGACGAGCTTTTTCTTCTGGATTTAACTCCTTTAGCTCAAGTTCCTCGTCAAATTCCTTTTTAATTTGATTTGAATTCATGTTAAATCCTCCTTTTCCTTTGTACTTTCCTCAAGCGGGGCATCAAATTCTTCTTTAGTAATTTCTGCTTCTTCAGATAAATTTTGAAATTCTTTTTCTCGAGCTTCTTGAGTTATTTCATCCAAAGTTGAAATACATTTATTTTTATCACCTGTTCGGAATAAAATAAATGAAGATAGATATCCTAATGATAAAGTATGAAAATTATTTAGAATAATTAATTCAGCTTCATCCCTAAATTTCAAGTATTTATCTACAACATTTAGTAGCATATCTCTCAAATTTTTTGGGAGATAATTCCAGAGCTTTTCTAAAATTGATATGTATCTTTGCCAATTTATCTCAGTAGAAATTGGTACATTTTCTTCCAGCGACAATTGTTGTTCATTCGCTTTTAAATCTCCAGTTTCTCCATCTCCTTTAACTTCACTTTTTACATCTGATTTTGTTTTTCTTGTAATTTTATCTCTAGATTCTTTTAAGAAATCAACAATTTTCTCAGAAGGGACAAAATAACTAGCAACAGCTCCTATTGATACTCCTAAAAGACTTACTATAACAATTATCGGAGTAAAAAAAGGTTTTTGTTCTTCTTCTGGCGGGATTTCGACTGTAACACTTATGATTTCAGAAGGTTCACTGGATCCTGATTCATTATTTGCCACAATTACAAAATAATAAGTTCCATTGCTAAGACCAGTAACATCATAAAAAGTTGTTTCTACAGTGTCTAATAGATCCATGCCATCTACTGATGAAATTGGAGTAATTAAATATTCCAAATTTCCACTGGATTCTGGGTTAGTGGAAGAATAATAAATGCTGTAATTGACTGCTCCCTCGACTGCTTGCCAGCTCAAACGAAAACTTCCATCATCATCTGTTGAATTAATAGAATCCAGAATGGGTGTTGGTAGAACAATTTCTTGTGGTAAAATTCTAACTTCGGTCCAAACACAATTGGAGCCATTACTTTCTACAGAATTGTTATAAGCAGATACAACATAATAATAAGTTCCATTAGATAATCCTGAAAAATTATAATTAAGCGCTGAAGTGGTATCATAAATAGGTAAATGATCTATATCTGATATAAAAGTGGATGAATTATATATATTATATCCAATAGCATTTTCTATTGAATCCCAATTTAGGGTTATATTTCCATCAGTATCAGGGTTATCTAAAATTTGTAGGACAGGTGATTGCAAAATTAAAGGTTCTGGAGGATTCAAATTCTCATCGTATATTTCTTGCCAATAATCATAAGTTAATGGTAAATAATCAGAAGCGTTTCCAAAGCTACTGGTTTCATTGTAAATCCGTTCATAAGAAGTATCATAGATACCATTTGTTGCAATCGCTCCTGGATAATATACAGAATAATTATTCCAATAATTGCCATAATCAGTGAAATTCCAATTATTCATATCTTGATTCGCATCATAAGATTTATTATATAGATAATTACCGTATATAGAATTTAAATCAGAATTTGAGATATAAAAATCATAACCAATTGAGTTATTTACAATATTCCATTTGAAATTATTATTATCTGCTGACCTTAAAAAAAATCCTGTTTCTTCAACACCTGGTCCCCCGCAATTATTAAGCAAGTTTAATGTAAAATTCGAATTATCACACCATTCCAAATTAAATCCTTTAACACAGTTTTCTATTGAATTATTTTGAATATTGATAAGATCTGAGGAGGTAATAGATATCCCTGAATTTCCATTTTCTTTTGCTAAATTATCTTTTATTATTGAAAGGTTTGAGTTATCTATAACTAATCCATTCTCCTCATTCTTTGAAAAATTATTATTGATTATATCAATATATTTAGAATATTGAATATAAGCACCATGACATTCAGAAAAACCACTTAAACCATTAAATGAAACCAAATTTGATTCAAATATCCAATCATTTAAATTAATTCCATGAATTCCCCTTAACCAATTATATGAAATATTATTATCAATAATGGAGATCATATTAGAATCTGCTGCATATAATCCAATTCCATTCACTTCTTCTGCATTCCCTTCATTCTCAGTTAAATTATTTGAAATTATAATTGAATTATTTACATTTTCCAAACCAATTCCTGAGAGAAGATTCTTTGAAAAATGAGAATAAGAAATATTGATAAAATCTGAATTAATTATATTTAGGCCTTTACCTTCAACTTGTGTCCAAGCTTCGTTCCTTCTTCCATTATTGGTACAATTTATGTTTGTAATTATTAAATTTGTTGCATTTTCGATAAAAATGCCATCTAAATCAGAATTATAGAATGAACAATTATTGATCATGAAATTTTCTACAGATGATAAGTTTAAATTTGTAATATTATAACCAGTTCCCAAATCAGCCCCAAATATTTCAGTATTATTCAATATTGCGTATTTTGTAGTATTTTGAATTAAAAGACCGCAATAATTCAATGATGCATTAATTGGATCATAAAATAATACATAAGGATCATTTAATGTTCCTGAACCTCCTCCCATTAATGCTGCTGCAGATGCTAATCCCGAATTTCCTATAATCTGATGAACTGATGAAGATTTTGGAGATAAATCATAAGGTGATTTTATATCTTGAGAACTAGTTGGATAAATTGATGAAAATATGGTTAGAAAAAGAACAAAAGTTGTAAAAATCCAAATAAGACAATCAGATTGCCTAGTGATTTTTTTCATACATTAAGTTTCGATTTACGAAATATATATCCTTCGGTGTTGTTTTCTATAATTGAAAAAAGTAGAACTACATTAACTTTTTAATTGAAATTTGTCACTTTTGGTCTTGTTTTCAGTTTTGGATAAATTAGACCTGACAATGGTGGCATGCTATTATAAACCTCATCAATTTCGATAATCCCACACTTAACACCTCCAAATTTCTGAGTTCCAGAAAATGTGCCTTGTATTACCAAATTAATTAATTCAATTTCATCAGCAATTACTGCAAAGGTTGAAACATGCATTCCAATTTTCAATTTTTCCAAATCTTCTTTAAAATGCGAATATGGAAAAATTAATTTGCTTCTATCTGGTGCTCTTAACTGAAAACATGGAATTATTAATGGGTATCCGTCATCAAGGTCAATAAAACTTATAAACTTAGGGTTAAAGGGATTGTTATACAAATCATACCCTAGTAAATGCAGTTTTTCTTCAGCGTTTGGATCATTAGCTTTACGTTTTGTAAAAATATTTAAAATTAATCCCTTAGCAATCGGTAAAACTTTTAGATCCATTACCGGGGTTGCAGCTTTAACTGAATTATAATAAGCTTTTTCAACATTCATATATGTATTATAGCGCAACATTTGTCCCCTTGAAAAATATTCGCAATCTTCTCCTCCTTTTACACGATGATCAAATGTCATTTTTGCTTGTAGAAATTTATATGGCATTACAGCATTCATATAAAATGCACCTTGTTTGGGATTTTGTAATACATTACGTTTGCTCGTTCCAATTGTAAATTCTCCCCAAACTACTTGTTCTGGTGTTTTTGCTCTATTAAAAGAAATCATTGTAATATGAGGCCAACCCCGAGGATCAATTGTAGATAGCAATTTCAAACCCACTTCCATCTCTGAGAGTTCTATCCCTTCTTTAGAGAATTTTGAATTCCATTCTTTTGATTTTTTACTCATTTTCATCTTTTCCATGCATTAATTTTTTTCATAATTATTATTTTTACTAAAAAAACTCTATTATTTTCGAGTTAAACCGGTCCATCTTACATTATTTACGCCAGTTTCTTTTGCTATTTGAAGAAATTTATCCATTTCTTCAGATGTAAATAATTCAAGATTTTCACATGGATAAGGAAGATCCATGCGATGGTATTTATCCTTAGCTAAATTGTTAAAAGCTAAGAGATCCCATCTTTCTATTTTGTTTTCCAACTTTTCAACAATAAAGTTACCAATTGCTTGAATATTTTCATTAGTAGCTGTGAATTCTGGGATAAGTGGTGTTCGTACCCACATTTTTTTTGGTGTCCCTTCTATTTTATTTAAAATCCAAATTGCATTTTCCAAAATAATTTCATTAGATTGACCCGTAAATACCTTATGTTTAGTAGGTTCCAACTCCTTAAGATCATACAAAATTAAATCAACATATGGGATTAATTTTTCAAGGTTTTTCTGAGATACAAATCCACAAGTATCTAATGCTGTGTGAAAACCTTTTTCTTTACATCTTTGAAGAAATTCCGAAACATATTCTGCTTGAAGAGCTGCTTCTCCTCCAGAAACTGTAATTCCTCCGTCTTTTGAATTTAAATAATATACTGTATCTTTTTCTACAATTTTAATTAAATCATCAAGAGGAATTTCTTCACCTAATTTTCTAAGAGCAGTAGTTGGACAATTTTCAACACATAATCCGCAATGTGAACATAATTGACGATCAATATGTATTCCATCATCTTTCATTTGAATTGCATTTTCAGGACACACTTTAAGACAAGTTCCACATCCAATACATCTTACTGAATGCCATTGAATTGAAGGTTCTGGAAAAAATGATTCTGGATTATGACACCAAGCACATTTAAGATTGCATTTTTTAAAAAACACAGTCGTGCGTAGACCTGGGCCATCTTCAGTTGACATCTTTTGAATTTCAAAAATATTTCCAGATATTGACTTTGTCATATTACGTTTTCTCTCCGATCATTATATAATTACTTTTTTTTACATACTATGCATTTCTCTTGCAATGATTTCATCTTGGAGTTCTTTTCCAATAGAAACAAAATAGGCATTATATCCAGTTATCCTAACCAATAGATTATGGTATCCTTCAGGATTAATTTGGGCTTCCTTAAGCATTTTTGCATCTAAAATATTAATTTGTAATGCTGTTCCTCCATTTTCTATATATCCCCTTAGATAAGCCTTAAATTTATCTTTAAGTTCTGGATTACGTAGCAATGAAGGACTAAATGTTAAAGTATGGCTCGCTCCATTTGGTAAATAGTTAATATAATTCCCATTTTCATCTTTACCTCCTAATACGGTTCCAACAGAATTCGTTACTGCAGTGGGTCCTTGTATATCTGCTCCATTGGTTGGTGAAATGGCATTAGAGAGAAATTGACCTCCAATTCTGCCATCTGGTGTTGCTGGTGTAAAACCTGCGTCTTCTCCTGCCCAATAATTCCACGATAACATTCCGGGTCGATAATTAAAATTCGTAGGTGTTTTGTATTTGAAACATTCTTGGGACCAAATCTCCATTACTTTTTGAGCAAGTTTATCTGCTTCATCATTATCATTACCATATTTAGGTGCTCGATTTTTTAGAAGTGATTGCATTACTACCCATTCCTTTTTACCCTTGAAATCGTTTTCCATAGCTTCCTTTAATTCAGCAATTGTGAATTTTTTCTCATCATAAACAAATTTCTTTATTGCAAGCAAAGAATCTACCAAAGTTGCGTATCCAACACCCTCAATTGTAACAAATCGAATTTCAGGACCACCATTTCTGACATCTAATCCTTGATTTATACAGCCCTTTACCATTGTGGATAGGTACGGTGTTGGTATCCATTTAGCTCGGAATTCTTCAGAAATATTATAAGTTTCTACAGTATATTTAATCTGGAATTTAACTTGTTTAACCCAAGCATTCCAGAATTCTTCCCAAGTTGTAAAATCTTCTGGTAATCCTGTTTTTAACCCCATTTGAATAGATTTTTTTTCTTTTGGATGAAGCATTATTACATTTTGATTTTGATTTGCACTTTTCCCGTTGTATAAGGTTAATAAAATGCTCTTAACTAAATTAGGATTGCAATTTACAGTCCCACTGCGATCATTTCCTTGCATAGTGTTTTCCAAGCATCCAACACAAGCATAATCCCATGCATCTTCTTTTGGGATTCCTTCCCTAATCATTCCAGCTATAGAACGTTCATCAAAATTTAGAAGAAAGGGAGCACCTTGAGATTTGGTTATCATATCCACAATAATATCAAGTAATTTATCTGGAGAATTTCTGTGTAAACGGACATTTGGTTTAGGCTCAAGAATTGGGCTCCATTCATCAATAACTTCAAGAATAATGTAGGTTAAATCGTTAGTAAGATCTTCTCCGTTAGCCCCACATCCCGATAATGTCATAAGTTGTCCAAAGCCTGCTGTAATTCCATTATTTCCCACTCGCATTTGCGCATCATATGCAGTATTGCAGTGAAACCAAAAGGATCCAAGAATTTCTTTAGCAAAATCCTTAGTAATATTTCCTTCATCAATTACATCTTTTTTATAGAGATTCCATAGATGTTGGTCTGTTCTTCCGAATGATAATCCTGGTCCCGGATAACTTTCTTCAGCCATTACTATCATATGAATTAGCCAAAGAGATTGAACTGCTTGCCAAAAAGTTTGGGCAGGTTCCCAAGGTACGATTTCAAGATTTTTTGCCATTTGAATGAGTTCTTGTTTTCTAGTTTCGTTATTTGACTTATTTGCTAATTTTGTGCATTCCTCAGCATATTTTTGTGCTAATTTTCTTGGAATTTCCGAAGCTTGAATAATAGCCCTAAGTTCGTCACCTAATGGTCCTTTTTTTTCTTTCTCACTAAACTTGTCATATCTTTCTAAAGCTTCAGAATAAATCGCTTTAAATCCATTTTTTATTATGTAATCATAATCAGGAATAATATGTCCAGCAGTGGCACCTGCATTTCCAAAACCGTGATTGTGATATTTAAAAACACTATTTCTGGCGTTTAAATTTAGTTTATCATATAATTTTTGTTCTTTTTCATTTAAACATTTACTCAATTGAGTATTAAAACGCCCACCTGCCAAGAGTTCGGGTCCAATTATCTCTTGAGGAATTTTATCTAACATCACTTTTTCCAAAAATATAATTTTTCTTTCTGGAAGTGATTTAGACCAAAAATCTTTAGGTAATTCCACTTCTTCAGCCATTAAAGATAAGGAAGAACTGAAAATACCTCGTGATTTATTTCCAAGATAGAAATAAATTTCAGGAACAATATAATAATCACTTTCAGCAAATTGGCGATCATTTGGGAGTCCAGTTGTAAAAGGCATGTATTCATTATTCCATTCGCGCTTAACACCTAAGAAATAATAATCTCTTAGCCATTTATTACGTGGAGATAAATCATGGGGTTCAGCAATCTTGTATTTTTGCTGTTCATTTGACGAATCCTTTTTTTCTGTAGTTACCATTTTTTTTCATTCTTTCATTTTTTTTTATTTAATTAATATATTTAGATGATCCATATATGCATTTGCAAAATATTGATGGAAACCGTGGTTTCCATTACTGATTTTAATCAAAAACCTCTATATTCATATAAATGAAGATTAGACACAAAAATGTTAAAGAATTAGGCACTTAGAAAACTTCAATTAATTTTCAATATTTTTTTTTAATTCTTATGACAATATAATATTAATAATGGAATCATCAGACCGAAATTTTAAAAAAAAGCAAGAAATAGCAGATAAGTTTATGGAATTTTTCTTAAGACACGGTATGGTTAAAACAATAGTTAATGATGTTTCTAAAGAACTTCACATGAGTAAAAAGACTATATATAAGTATTTCAAAGGGGGAAAACAAGAGTGTCTTTATTTTATTTTTTCAAAAGTTGGACAGCAAGCTCGTTTAATTGTTGAAAAAGAAATCATGAAATTGCCAACTTCTTGGGAAAAAATTGAACTTTTGATTCATAAAATATTTGAAATTTCAATCCCATATATATTAGATAATGTAGCTGATAAAGAAGAAGATTACATTACTGAAAATAGAATAGGAGGAAATGCCTTCAAAGATGTTTTTCAGGATCTTTTCATCAAAATTTTGAATGAAGGAAATAATAATAATGAATTCTCAATCAGTGATGCAAAACAAACATTTAATTTTATATATGGAATATTATTAGAGAGTATGATCATGATACATAACGATCCTGATGTTGATGTCTTAGATCAAGTTATTTTAACTGTGAAAAAAATCATTACAAAATAAACAACATTTTATTAATACGAGCAACATTGATTATTTTGGATTAAAAGTAATGAGCCGAAAGCAATATCAAAAACAACCTAATTTTAAGAAAATTATAAATTCGAATGATTCATCGCGAAATAAGAATATCAAAAAACAAATTCGTGACCTCCAACCAGGAGATTACTATAAAGGAACGGTAAAAATTCTTCGAAAGGTTAAACCAGGGCCGCTAATTTTATCAGTTTTTGATGGATCGGGAAAAATTGACGCCATTGCTCGTGATAGTTTATTTGATGAGATGAAAAGAAGTGCATCTGGAAGAACAACTTATGATTTTGGAAATATAAAAATAAAGGATAGTCGGAAAAAGAAAAATACATCTCAATCTTCTAACAATTCAAAAGCATTAACTGAAGATGATATTCACGTTGATGATGTTTTTGAAATTCAAGGAAAAATTGGCATTCACAGAGATAAATTGGAAATTGAGTTAGATTCTTTGAAAGAAGCGACAATGGATTTCAATGCGCTGATAAATAGTCAATCGGAACCGCTAAGAAATACTTTTAGCATCGAATCGGAACGATATGAAGCAATGAAATCAGTCTTTTTACGTATTGCTCAACGAATACGGCATGCAATCATTGATGATCAACCCATAGTAATTCGCCATCATAACGACGCTGATGGAATTTGTGCTGGCCTAGCAGTCGAACAAGGAATTTTGAATGTAATGAAACGCCGAGAACTTCCCTCGAAGAATAGAATTTATCGGAGTCCGAATATCACGCCATTTTTTGATCAGATTGATCTTTTTAGGGATATAAGTAAATTTACAAGGTATTCAAAACAATTTGGTGATAAATCCCCCTTACTTTTATTATTGGATACAGGGTCGACCCCTGAAAATCAATTTGCATTACAAGTATTACAAGCCTTCAATTTTGAATGTATTATAGTTGATCATCATAATCCTGGCTCTATTACTGACGGAAAGTGCATGATTTGTGATTTGGTTGAATTTCACCTCAATCCGTATTTGTTTGGATACGATAGTCAAACCTGTGGTGGTATGCTTTGTTATGAACTTGCGCGATTTATTGATGAAGAATATAATCAACCGATTTATCCTGCTGTTGCTGCTCTTGGTGATAGATGTGACATTCCAGAAGTAGATTTGTTGATTGCCAAATCCAAGAAGAGCAGAGAAGAGTTATTTCAAATGGCCATTGTTTTAGATTATTTAGCTTTTCATTATAAATTTGATCCTGGTGAAGGCGTTTATGAAAAAGTTTTCACCGACTCGAATATCTTAAATATTATTGGAACCAAAGTTAAATCCTTATTTGCAGCCAAATTGGAGAGTATGCTTCCCCACATCACAAGTGAAGATATTAATGGTGTATGTTTTACTGTCATTGAATTAGAAAAATTTACTCAGCGAGGAAAATATCCCACCTCAGGAAAAGTGTTAGGAATGGCCCATGATTATATCGTTTCTCAGAACAACTCTCAACCGGTTTTCACCATTGGTTATTTTGGTGATGGGATCATCATTCGCGCTTCCCAGCCAATTCTTCCAGTCCCTACATTATTAGAAAAAATGGAAAAAGAACTTCCAAATGCAAATGTTGAGGGTGGAGGGCATGAACAAGCAGGATCTATCAAATTTATTTCAGCTTTTGGAGAAGATGTACTCGATTTTATCAAGGTACAATTGCAGAAAATATAAATATGTACAACAAAAAAACTCTTCAATTTTATTATATCATTAACTATGTAATTCAATTTAAAATCTTTCTTTCCTTGCTTTTAAGTTTTTATTTTCTCACAATTTTTACTAAATTATTCTAAACAACCAATATA
>JAUWPK010000346.1 GCA_030611625.1 Promethearchaeum sp.
ATGGGGGCGCCAAACTTAACCATCCATCATCAATAGCGGTAAAATAGTTTAAAAGCATAGTTTCTCCAGCTAATTTGCGTTTTAAGGATTTTAAAATTCCTTTCTCAGCTTTTTTCGTTTCGATTTGAATTGTTGGTTCAAAAAACATCATTGCTCCTCGCTCTGTTTTGCAAACTTGACCTTTTTTTAGCAATATCTTCAAATATGAAAAAGTTGGGCGATCTATAATCTCAAATTCGAATTCTTTACCTGTTATCATAAAATCACCTAATAAAAAATAGATTATTAGTGACAAAAATATTTGAAGATGTTACTAAAAAATTTTATGACAAAAAAAAAAAATTCACTAAAAATCGACAATATATTCTTTGGCTAACAACAAACAGTGCCTATATTTATAACTTCATTATAACTTCTTTACTTTAAATTTTCAAAGATGGTTAAAATGTTAAGAAAAATATTCAGAAAAAGGATCATATTACTTCTCTTTGCTTTAATTATATTACAAACACTCACGATTAATTCAGCATATTCAAGAATTTCAACTTCAGAGAATAATATTCAAACAACAGATATACTTAAGGCTCAAATCTCACCCGAAATTTCAGAAGCCAATGTTGGACAAGATGTAGTTGACTATTTTCGACAGTTATTTCAAAATGATTGGGCTCTTGGAGAAATTTATGTTCCGGTTGATGATGAAACTCGCCGAACTCAAAGCTACGATCGCGCTGGTAGTGGTTATGAGCCCTTTTCAAAACAAGATATCGATGGGACCATGGATATTACTCCGATTTTATCTCCGGACAATTCAGAAGCAGAAATCATTAAATTAATTAATAGAGCAACAGTATCTCTTAAAATTGAACAAATGTATTTTTACTCATCTTTAAC
This sequence comes from Promethearchaeum sp., assembly GCA_030611625.1. Classification (GTDB taxonomy): domain Archaea; phylum Asgardarchaeota; class Lokiarchaeia; order Sigyniarchaeales; family Promethearchaeaceae; genus Promethearchaeum. Next base: position 895 of record JAUWPK010000346.1, read on the forward strand.
CGATATAATTGATGCAATTATAGATGCACAACAAAATCATGGAGTTGATTGTCAAGTAATCTTAGATGATTCAAATTCTGAATCAGATGCGACTGCAAATACCCTTACTGAAGCAGGGGTAGAAGTAAAAGTATCCAATAGTTTAGTCCCAGTATATTTTGACACTATGCATAATAAAGGAATAATTGTTGATTCCGAAATTGTTTTAATTTCCTCCATAAATTGGAGCCCCACATCCCTTAGAGACAATAGAGAAGCAGGTCTTATCATTGAAAATTCGGATGTAGCTGGATATTATGAAGATCTGTTCGATCATGATTGGGACGTGTGCTTGGACTATGATCCCGATAATTCCTTCGGAGATTCAATAAATATTAGGCCTTCAAATAATCAAACTGTAGATGATCGTATAGATTTCAAAGAATTAGAAGAATCCAAAGAATCCATAGAAACCAAAGATATTCCTGTAAAAAGCGATGATTTTAGCATTCCTGAAACATTTTCTGGAGATATGTCCGTAACAGTTATATCTTCGCCAGACAATTGTTTTGATGTCGTAGCCAACTTACTTTCAATAGCTCAATCATCAATAATTATCTCTGTTTATACCCTTTCCCAACCATATCTTTTAGATATCATAGCAGATAGAATTGCTCATGGTGTTGAAGTTAAGTTACTTCTCGAAAAATATCAAGTTGGTTCTTATGAACGCTCTTATAATCGGGGCGCTCTTTACAATTTCACCCAATTAGGAATTCCCTCTGCATCAAACCCGAGTGAAAATTTATATGCACAAGGAATGTGGGCTGATTCATCTTTCTATTTTCAGCATTGCAAATATGTAATTATTGATGATGAGATTTTGATTCTTTCATCAGGTAATCTAAGCAGATCTAGCATCCCAAAACCTCAAGATGATGGTGATGTTGACGGAAATCGCGATTGGTGGGTTGTTGTCTATGGAAGTGATCCCCAAGATCTCATTCCCCAAGATACAAGTCCTACAAATTCCATAGGTGGATATAATTTTGAAATACTACTCGTTTTTACGCTTATAGGAATGATTGGTCTTTCAAATCTCATACTCAATAAGAAAAAAATAACTAATAGCTAATGAGATTCCTATGGATAATAAAGAATAAATTTCTAAATATGCGAAAATCCAATATAGTTCATATGTTAGTCTGGAAAAACGACAAAATTTATGGACTTTGGGTAATAATAAAGTTCCACTTGGAAATTGGATTTTTCTACATCTTATTTCTTCCTGAAATTACAGGGTAAAAATATAAGGATCTTCATTGTAGTTTCGATCAATGGTTATATAGGCCTTCAGTTCGATTAAATCATACACATTTGACCATTTGGTCCATCCCACTTGCGACACATCGGCTAGCATATCCATAAGTTGCGAACTATTTATCAAATCCCCAACATCATTTAATGTCTCATTAACTTCTGAAAAACGCCAGCAATTTAACTGGTCCTGCTCCGTTGCATTATACATCCTGAAATTGGTCACCACCTGCCACGGTTGTGAATTGGTAATTACCTCCATTTCTCCATTAATCCATTCTATGACAGCTGAATTTCCTTGGGCATCAGCAACCATGAAGTGAACATCGGGTCCAACCCCATAATCCATATTAAAATTGTCCCATAGATCGATTACATCGGAAATATCTTGTGCATAATCTAGAGCCAGGCGCATAAACCCTAAGGAGTCCAAATTCTGTTTTGCTGGATCTTCATAAGTGATCATACCCGGGGATACAAGACACCCAACTGCAACCCCCCATTCATTCATACCATCAAAAGGAGAGTACGCTAATCGCCAAAATTCCGATGAAGTAATTTCATCGATATCTAATCCCCCGTAATATTTTAAAGAATATAAATCGACCATGGAAATTGATTTGTAACCATTTTCGGGTTGGGTGATTAGGATCAACTTTCCGCCATCATTCCAATCGAAATTTCTCCCAAATAGTGAATTATTTATAGGGTCTAGAATGGAAATACAAGTACAACCAAATTCAAACTCAGCCTGGGAGGGATATTCTTGTGAAGAGTTGGGGATATTTATATAATCGTCAAATCCATAATCCAACGTCAAATTTAGGAAATATAGATCCGACTCGAGTTTAATTATCTCGTTTGTGGGATATTCGAGATCCGGATTTTGATTTTGATTTTGATTTCGGTTTTCAATTAATTTTGGGATAAAAATAATTCCGCAGATAATCAGAATTGCTACAACCCCTAGAGCGCCTGCAATAGTCTTCTTTTTACTCAAAATAAATTCACCATTTTTAATTTTATTTCATATATTTCTATTCATCTTCAATCCTTAAAACATCAAAATAATAGTAAATATACTCAGCTTGAAAATTTTCCTTATGGCAACCTATTTCATTTGCAAATTTTAAAATAAAATCTTTCTTCTTATTATAAATTGAATATTTCTTCGGATTTTTAGTAAAATCGCTCTGTTTTTTCTCAGTCTCTGATAAAAAATC
>JAUWPK010000055.1 GCA_030611625.1 Promethearchaeum sp.
TTCAAGATAAAATCGTAATTATTTACTGGGATCATATCACTTAGAAAGATTAATGCATCATTTGGGCTTAGTTTTCCGGGAACATCATCAGTTGTATCATACCATTCTCGAGATAGGAGAATTGCATGACCCAAACCTGAAAAATAAGGAATGTCTCCATTATAACCCCTTGGTATCTGTTCGATAAAAGAAGGATTGAATTGATTGGAATAATTTTCTTCAACATATTGCTGAATCTGCTGTTTTTTATAACCTGTAATCAAAGCGATAGGTGTTTTATCCGGTAATGACGATCCTATCTTCCTTAAAATATGATCAACACCTCTAGATCCAGCAATTTGTACGAACCCTTTTGGTTTTGTGCTAGTGAATGGTCTTAACCTAAGTCCGACACCAGCTATTGGTAACACAAGTTTCATTTCTTATCAGTGAATTCATAAATACTGCAAAATTTTTTAATTCTCTTCTGTAGAACTTTTATTCTATCTTACTAAAATATTATTAAATTATTTATTTACGTGATTTTACATGGTTGATTTTAAAATAAAAATAGGAAAAAAGCGTATTCGTATTAGAAATTTAGAAATTTTTACATTTGTGATGCTAGCTTCATTATTTATATTAGCTGCATTTATTCAAGAAGATACTTTGATTTATATCTGGATTGAGTCTTTATCAAAGAACTGGCATGATGTAGCTGTCAATTCTACATCAGCGCTTTGGACAGCATTTATTTTTGCGACTTTCGGAAACACTAGTGTACTTATAGTTTTCCCATATATACTGATAGTATACGATATTGCTCAAGTTTATGATAATTGGATACTTTTAGGAATTGTCTCTGGTTTGGGGGCAGCCATTGGAGAAATTACAAGTTATATTATTGGAAGGATAATTGGATCCTCAAATAAAATGAAAGGATCTGAAATGGGCGAAAAATTCCATAGAATTAAGTTAAAATTCGAAGAAAAACCAGCATCTATTCCAATTACAGTTTTTCTTTTCGCTTTAACACCCCTCCCTGATGATGCAATATTAGTTCCCTTGGGAATGATGAAATATCCATATTGGAAATCAATTCCTCCTTGCACTTTAGGAAAAACTTTATTATGTACGTTTATGGCTTGGCTTGGTTTCTGGGTTGGAGACAATGTAAGAGCTCTTAATAATTTAATTGATGATAATTGGTATTTATATCCTCTAAAACTTATGATTCCATCAAAAAGTGTTAATCCTTCATCAGATATCATTCAATTTTCATTTGTTTTTATTATTATTTATATAATGATGAGACTTGACTTTGACAAAATTTCAATGAAAAGAAGTAAAGATAGGAAGCAATTTCAAAATTACTTATTAGAAGGAGCCAATATTGAAATTAGTGAATTAATTGAAGATTATAAGGTAGTCAATGTCGAGGGTTTCAAAGATTTTATTCGGGAAATTGCTGAGAAATACGTAAATATCGTAATTAGAGATAATTTGCTTCATCTAGATGCCATTTCAGATCAACACTTAGCATACGATCAAAGCATGGATTTTATTTCTTATTTTTATACAACAGATAAAGATAAAGAAGAAAAGGAGAAAAAACAGGAAAATAAAGATAAGGAAGATATCGAAAATTAAAAATAAATTTAAAGATATCATTCTTCAATATAAGGAGAGAAAATTGGCTCTTCGTCACCTACAACCATTGATAATTTTCTCATTTGGGCTAATCTTAAAGTATGGTATCTAATATCTTTAATTTTTAATCCTAAATCATCCTTAAGTTGACTAATAGTTGATGACCCATTTTTCAAAATATTAGATAATATCATTTCACGGATTGATTTTGGATGATCAATTATTTTACGTTTCAATTTGGTTTTGATTTTTTCGTCTAAAAGATCTCGTGAAACGGATTTAGAAGATAGGTTCTCGGATTTAATTAAATTTTTGAGAATCTCGTTACCTGAATCTGTCCAAGCTATTAAAGTTTTATACCCCTCTTTTGACCCAACATCTCCAATTGCAATATCGGACTTTACTGCAGCAAAATCTTGACAATTAAGACAGTAATTATTGCAACCTAAACAACGTCCTGATTCTGTATGTGAATATTCTGATGAAAATACACATTCTATTTCTTTAGTACTTAAATAGAGCTCAATTTCATTCAATGGTGCAGGCTCTGGGTAGGCATCAGGTGTGAAAAATTTTCCATCAGAATACATTCTTTCTTGAAGATATCTACCTTCTTTCAAATCTTTACCTTGTAAGTACCTGTCAATTGAAATTGCGGCTTGATGACCATGAGCTACAGCAGAAATCGCAACATTTTTACTCCGAGCGACCATATCTCCTCCAGAAAAGACATCGGGGATCGAAGTTTGAAGGGTAAGTTCATCTATTTTGAGTTTTCCCCGTTTCTTGATAAGGCTCCCGTCGCTCGCTGCGTAAATTTCAGAGTATTCAACACCCTGCCCAATGGCAACAACGACATGATGTTTCTCAATTTCATATTCTGAACATGCAATTTCTTGTGGTTTACTTCTTCCACTCTCGTCTGCATCGCATAATTCCATTTCAATGACTTCTGAACCTTTAAGGTTTTGATTTTCATCAGGTATAAAACCAGTTGGATTTCGTAAGAAAAGAAATTCTATCCCTTCTCGCTTAGAGTGTTCATAATCTTCTCTACGAGCAGGTAATTCATTTTCACTCCTTCGATAAATAACCATTACTTTTTTAGCACCCATACGTAAGGCTGTTTGAGCAGCATCTAAAGCTACAGACCCTCCTCCAATTATACCTACTACTTTATCTTTAAATTCTTGTGCTTCTTTTATACTATATTTCCATTTTTGGACAAATTCTAATGCTGTATGAACATTATTTAATTCTTCTCCTGGAATTCCTAATTTATAAGGCTCATATTGACCGATTGCAAGGAATATGGCTTCAAAACCTTCTTTTCTTAAATCCTCAAATGTGAATTCTTCATTAACTGATTTATTGGTGATGATTTTAACTCCAGCGCGTTTAATAAATTCAATATCATGATCGATGACATTATCAGGTAATCTGAATTGGGGTATTCCTAAACGTAACATTCCACCAATTTTATCAGATTTTTCAAAAATAGTTGGTTGGTATCCCTTTTTTGCCAAGTAATATGCAGCACTGAGTCCTGCTGGGCCAGATCCTATAATTGCAACTTTTTTAGCATCTGCTGAAAATTCGTTGATTTCCTTATCTAATCCTTTTTTAATCTCCCATTCGGTAACGTATTTCTTCAATTCCCTGATGGCAATCGGATTTCCTGATGAAATTAAAGTGCATTCATTCTCACATTCATGAGTACAAATTCTCCCACATATTGAAGGAAGGGGGTTTTTTTGTCGAATCAAATCAATGGCTTCTTGATATTTTCCATTTTTGATCAGTCTAATATAACCCGAAGCATCAACACCCGCAGGACAAGTACTTGTACAAGGTGAAACAATTCTTCCATGGTTGAATTGGGTATTAGGAATATTTAGGTCACAAAAGGTCCCAATTTTTATGATATTTCCGCTCATTTGTTTTTCCTTAGAGATATGCTCAGCTCCAGATATTTCACAAGGGGTACCAAAAATAGCAATTGCTTCTTTAGAATTTTGAGTAATTACTCATATTCTTCCATTAATTTCAGTAAAATCTCCGAACGCCCATGAACAATATCCTTAATTTCATTAGCATCATCTTCAGAATATGAAGATATTGATTGGACTTTTTTATCAATATTCTCCGCTTTTATCAAGCGGGTTATCTTTTTAGAGTTAAAAAGATATTTTGAGAGAGTCGCAGTGATCGGTTCATTTTCTTTTTGCTTAATAGAGTAAATAGCTTTTGGTTCAGTAGGGATAATAATTTGCTGGTTTGCTTGAGGACAAGATGCATAACATTTCCCACAGCTTTCTCCTGTTTTTTCTAATACACATTGTCCAGTTAATTCAGGTTTAGAATCTTTCATTTCAATGCTTTTACATATTCCAGCACATAATCCACAACCCTGACATAATTGTTGATCAATGATTTCCGATGTTAGTAGTTGAAAACTCATAATAAGACTTCCATAATTGGATCAATTTACTTTATAAAAAAAAAAAAACTTAGTGAGATTTGAAAAATTATTGATTTTTTACTTCACACATTCAAAATAAATTTCCCAAATTTCTTCATCTTCATCTTCTTCAACACCGAGTAACTTATGCTTTGTTTTAGCTAAGTCTCTTGGTACTGATTCACTTGCTGGCTTATAATCGGTTACTACTTTAAGGATTTGGCCAGGCTTCATTTTTCCTAACTTCTTTTTGGTCTTTAGTGCAGGAACAGGACAGACAAGCCCTTGTGCATCTAATTCTTCGTCGTAGTTCATTTTTTATCACTTTTTTTTTTTTAATTTAATCTTCTTCTACCATTATTGAAAAAACAGGTTCTCCATCAACAATTTCCATTGAAAATTTCTTTTCCTGAGCTAATCGTAAAGCATTATAGCGAACATTTTTAATCGGTATTCCAAGATCTGCACTTAATTTCGGAATTGTTGAAGGTCCATGAAGAGTAATCCATTCCTCAATTTTTTCTCTTGGAGTTTTAGGATGTTCAATTAATTTTCTCTTCTTTTTCTTATCGATTGCTAAATTAACTGCATCCTTTTGAACTTCTCCCTCAACAACTAAACCCTTCTTTATCATATCTTTTACAACATTTTGCCCTTTCTCAGTCCAAATTACAACCGTTGTAAAATCTTTATCTGAACCTATATCTCCAGCTGTAATATCAGCATGCACTGCCCCAAAATCGACACAATGCGTACAGTAGTAGTTACACGTAAAGCAGCGGTTTGCTTCGTTAATGGCCATCTCCTTTGTAAAAACTCCTTCAAATTCTTCAAAATTTGTCCATGTTTCATCAACTGGTATTTGAGTTGGAGGCTTTTGGGAGACATCAGCAGGAGCAGAGATTGGTCCATGGAAAAACATGGTACTTCTATCAATTCTTCCTTTTCTCAAATCTTCTTTGTTTAAATAGCGTGAGATTGATTCTGCAGCTTCTCTCCCGTGAGAAACTGCTGCAACTGCAACATTTTTCCCCCGCACAACTACATCTCCTCCTGCAAAAACTCCTGGTATGTTGGTTTCAAACGTGAGCTCATCTACCAAAATTTTTCCACGTACTTTTTTAAGTTCATGAGAACATGCTTGATCGCACTCTGAATAATCAACAGATTGCCCAACAGCCATAACAACACTATCTACATCGAATGTAAAATCTATACCTTCAATTTTATCCAATTTAAATTTACCATCGGATGTATCAAGGGTTATTTTATGACAATGAAAACGTATTTTATCACCTTCTTGAGTAAATTTGGATGCAGATGTCTCGAATTTATATTCCATAAATTTATACTCATTCTCTGGAATTTCATCAATAACCATCTCTAAATCCTTTTCTTTTTGTATTTCAGTAAATATTACTTTTTTGGCACCTAAACGAACTGCGGTTTGAGCAACATCAACTGCTACAGGCCCTCCACCAACTATTCCTATTGTTTTATCTTTAAACTCTTCTAAATTCTCCCAATGTCGATATTTTCTTTTCATAAGAAAATCTATGGCCATATGAACATTTTCTAAATCTTCTCCTGGAAGATGTAATGTATTCGGTTTGTATTGACCTATACTTATGTAAAATGCTTCAAAACCTTGTTTTTCCAGCTCTTCCATTTTCAAATTTGGACCTATTGGCGAGTTCAGTTTAAATTCTACACCGGCATTTTTAATATATTCAATATCATAATCAATAACTTCATCGGGTAATCTAAATTTTGGAATTCCAAATCTTAACATACCACCAAGTTTATCCGTTTTTTCAAATATTGTTGGACGAAAACCTTTTCTTGCTAAATAATATGCACAAGAAAGCCCAGAAGGACCAGAACCAATAACTGCGATCTTTTTAGCATTTTCCTTGATTTCTGAAGAGACCCAGTTTTTATTTTGGAGATTCATCTCCCAATCTGTTATAAATTTCTTTAATTCCCTGATTGCAATGGGATGATTCGTACCAATTAAAGTACAGTTGTATTCGCATTCATGTGTGCAAACGCGACCACAAACACTTGGTAAAGGATTCATATCTCGAACAAGATCTACAGCTTCTTGAAATTTTCCTTGACGGATGTAATTAACATATCCGGAAGCATCTACACCAGCTGGACACATTCTACGACATGGCGAAAAAACAACCCCTTCATCATCTCTTTCTCCAGATCTTATATTTGCATTACAGAAAAGACCTATTTTAAAGATTTCTGCCTTATTTTGATCTTCTAATTGTGCTGCTCCACGAATTTCACAAGGGACACCCACAATTCCGATTTGTCCATGTTCAACTCCTAATACTTCAACCAATTTTTTTAAAGACCCAGATCTACCATATGCTACTCCTGCATATTGATGTACTTTTGTAGGATCAGATGTAATTTCCCCTTCGGGAATCCCGCCCAAATCCCTTACTTCAATTAATTGTGTGACTTGTTCAGTTTCAAGAAGATATTTATTCAATGTGGTCACAAAACCTCCACTGGCTGCTTTTTCAAGTATATTTTTATCAGTAGTTCTCAATGCCATTATATCAATAGGTGATTTATTTTCATCCAATTCCTTTTGGGAAATTTGCGGGCATGAAACGTAACACTTGCTACATGCTAGCCCTTCCTTTTCAACTATACAATAATCAACGATCACTGGTTTTAAGTCAACCATCTCGATGTGCAAGCAGATTCCCGTACATAAACCACAACCTTGACAAAGTCCTTTATCTATAATTTCCGATTTTAGTAATTCGAATGCCATTTTTATGCCTCCATTTCAAATTTGGTAACAATTCCTTTGCTATTTAGAGAATATTTTATATTACCATTTTGATAATCGCCTTCTCTAATTTCAAAAATAGATTTTTTATATCCCTCAAAATCACCACTATCATCAATTGGAACTTTAAATCCTCCAAAGAATAAGTTAGATAAATTCATATTTCCTGCAATTTTTCTGATTTGATTAGTGATTTTCTCATAACTTTCAACATTACTTGCTTTTAGCGCCGAATTTAATTCCTTCTCCAAAGATAGCAAATTATTTCGTAATTCTACTGTTTTTTCGCTCACCGGTAAATCTTCAATTAAACCTTTTTCATAGGCTTGAATTATATCTAAAGTAAACGAGATAGAATGATCTCCTCCGATACAGCCTGAAATTAGGGGTAATTCTTCAATAGGGCGGCCAATAAATATGTCAGACATAATGGATCCATTAGATTGATTTCTTCCTATTGGTAAAACAGAATTTGCCAGATTAAACCTAAAGAAAGAGCCTGTAACATCGGGAATGCTTTCTGTAACATCATCATCTACATCAGCTAATTTATCTGTTCCGCCTTTTCCGGTTGCTTCCGTTGCCACTTCTACGTTTCCCATTAGAGTTCCAAACATTCCGAGCATTCTAAAACCAGCACGATCTACTGATGATTTACACCCTCGACAAGCAGTTCCATAGTCTACACACATTTCCTTACATGAATTTGCAATATATCCAGAACAAAGATGTCCAAAATCGTTAAAACAACTTTCAACATCTTCTTGAGGATCAATTTGGCGAGTTACTTCATCGAGATATTCACATGTAGACTTGCGCGCACAAGATGTACATAAAATTTCAGATTTTTTTATAGGATGACCTTGTAAAATTTCAGATAATTCTTCAATTTCACCCAAACAACCACTAATGAGTGTAGTATCTGGAATAATTTTTGCTATCGGAGTTATATCATATCCTTTTTGATATGCTAAACCAAAAATTCCACCAGTTGTTGTACAACTTCCATACCCGACTACTTTTTTTGCAATTTTTGATAGCTTTTGAACAAATTCATGGTTCTCAAGTGTGATATAACCAGTTACTACTGCATAATCTAGATCTTTTTCAGACCACTTTTCAACTTCTGAATTTTTTACCCGAAAAATTTCATTTTTAGAATTATCGTTAATGTGCTTATCCAATAAATAAGTTTCATTAAAACATTTATCACAGCCATTTAATTGGAAAATTCCTATCTTCATGCGAAAGTCCCTCCTTCTTTTTCTGCTACCAACAAACGTTCAATTGCATCCTCAAAATCTCCTACAGCAGTTTCGCCTTCTGCTGCTCGTGCAGTATAATGATTAATCATCTGATCACTGTATCCCATTTCCTTAAAGAGCTTTTTCATAAGTTTAATTCGATGCATTGAAAGAAAATTTCCGTTGAAAAAGTGACAGGCTTGGAAACAACAACCAATAACCGCAACTGAATCTGCTCCATTTTTTAATGCATCCATTATTTGAATGGGACCTACTAATCCACTGCATTTTACGCGAATAATTTTGATGGAGGTCGAGTAACCTAAACGAGCAACACCTGCAGTTACTGCAGCACCTTGACCACATTCTGCACACATAAAAGCAAGAACATCTCGTTTTCCCTTTTCCTTAGACATTTGTAATTCCTCCTGTAATTCCAACTATTTCATCATAAAGTTCGTCTTCGCGAGTATTTATTAATTGAATTGCAGCAGTTGGGCAAACAGGTTGACATAATCCACATCCTTTGCAAGCAACTTCATTTAATTCTAATTTTTCATCATTAATGGCGAGTGCACCAAATGGACATGCTGTTACACAAATCCCACAAATACTACAATTGGAATGATCTATCAACGGTATGATCATCTCTTTCTCGATGTATCCTCGTACCAGAGGTGCGGCTGCAAGAGCAGCAGCACTACCAGCTTGAGCTACAGACTGGGTAATATCTTTTGGACCTTGAATAGCACCCGCTAAAAATATCCCATCTTTTGATGATTTAGTAGGGTTCATTTTTATATGAAATTCTTTGAAAAATCCTTCCTTCATACGCAAAATTTGTAGTTTTGAACCAAGTGGGCCGATTCCTTTAGGTGGAACCATAGCTGCTGAAAGAATTATCATATCAGTTTTTATCTCCATTGGTGTTAAAGACAATGTATCTTCAACGATAACACTTAGTTCACCCGTAATTGGATCTTTTTCAATTTCTGATGGTCTACCTCGGATAAATTTTATACCCTTCTCTTGAGATTTTTTATAAAATTCTTCATAATAAATCCCAGGCGTTCTCATGTCTATGTAACACATGATTACATCAATCTTCGGATTGATTTCTTTAATCATTTGGGCATTCTTATTCCCAAACATGCAACATACACCAGTGCAATATTCATTTCCTACTTGTTCATTTCGTGAACCAACGCATTGTATCATAACAACCCTTTTTGGAACTCTACCATCTGATGGACGTAAAATATTTGAACCAGTTAAAGAAACTGGATTTAACATTCTCTCAAACTGTAATTGTGTGATGATATCTTCATAACCTTCTTGACCATAATGATAAGGTTCTATTTCTGAAGGATCATATTCATCATATCCCGTTGCTACTACTATTGAACCAACTTTAATTGTGGTCATTTTTTTCTTCATTGAGAAATCTACTGCCCCCACAGGGCACAAGTTAACACATGTTTGACATTCAATGCATACTTTTTTATCCCTAACATATGTAGAAGGGATGGCTTGAGGATATAGTTTATAAATTGCTTTTCGCATACTCATTCCACTATCCCATTCGCTAGGAACTTCAACGGGACAATTTGCGGAACATTCTCCACATGATGTACAATTATCGTGAACATATCTGGGTTTTGTTTGAATTTTTACTTCAAAATTTCCTAATGAGCCCTCGACAGCTTTCACTGTGCTGTAAGTCATTAAAGTAACGTTTTTATGGCTTGCCACTCCATTAGTTAAAGGAGAAATTGAACATTGTGGGCATTCATTTGTTGGAAATGTTTTATATAACTGTGTCATGTGTCCTCCAATACTCGATTCTCGTTCTACTAAATATACCGGAATACCAAGATTGGCTAGATCCATAGTCGCTCTTAAACCAGCAATCCCTCCTCCAATAACTAATGCAGCTTTTGTAGTTGCAATTTGTTTGGTTTCTACTTCCTCTAATTTACGTGCTCGATTTATTGCTCCAGAAACTAACTTGATCGCTTTTTTTGTTGCTTCTGGTCTCTTCTTTTTAGAAGTTACCCATGAACAACCTTCACGTATGTTGGCTTGAAAATGTAAATGCTTGTTAAGTCCTTCTTCTTCAATGGCTTTGGCAAATGTAGGCCCGTGCTGAGTTACACTGCAAGAAGCTACTACCGTACGATTAACACCTTTCTCTTTGATACTATTCTTTACCATTTCAATTCCTTGCTTGGAGCACATGAACATGTAATGTTGAGCTTCTACAACATTGTCTAACCCCTTAATTTCCTCAATAGTTTTCTCAACATCTACTGTATCTGCAATATTATGACCACAATGACATACAAAAACACCAATACGTGGTTCTTCTTTTTCCTTTGACTTGGATTTTTGATCTATTTCTGCAATATTATTTGCATTTGATGAATTAGTCATTTGCTTGCACCTCGATTGGAGTTAATTCATATTTTTTACCGTTGTTTTGATATTGTAAACCCATGTATTTTTCATCCATACCCATACAGTATGCTGTGATTTGAGAGAGATGAAATACTGGAATATCGTAATTAATATTGTGGTTCTTTTTAAGCCAATCTTGACCTGATTCGAATTGTAAATGACAGAAAGGACAAACATCCAATATAAAATCTGGGTTAACTTCCGAAATATGTTTCATCTTTTCAGATAAGATTGTCATGCTTGTATCAGCATATGCGGCTTTTATTCCGCCTCCTGCCCCACAGCAAGTATATTTTTGTTTAAAATTTAATGATTTGATACCCAATGCTTCAACAAAATCTTCTAAAATAGTAGGATCCTCTGGGCTGTCAATTTGTCTAACATGACTGGGTTTCAGAAAATGGCAACCATAGTGAATTGCAGTTGTTGCATTTAACTTTCTAACCAAATGTTCTTGAATTTCAGTGGGACCTATATCTATTGACAATAGCGCTGCAACATGTTTAACCTCAATAGTAGCTTTAAATTCATAATCTCCCAATAATTTTAATTTTTCATTTACTTTCTCACGTAATGCCTCATCTTCATGTAGGCGCAAGTTAACTTCTTGGAGTGTTCCAAAGCAACCATTGCATACAGTTATTAAATCCACATCCATCTTCTCAGCGATACATATATTTCGTGCTGCTGCTACCATCCAATCCTCTTTATCAAAAGATCGTAAAACTCCTGGAGCAGGACAACAAGCGGCACGTTCCATATCCAATAATTCATATCCGAGTTTTTCCATAACATAGCGGGTTGATTTTTCAATGGCAGGATATCTATTGGGCATTATACATCCTAAATAAAACGCATATTTTTTATCTTGTACCATTTCGTTAAGCCTTCTTTTCTTTATCCTTGTTTGTATCCTTATTCTCTTCCTTTTCCCCCTTTGGTGGAACGAGGTTGAATAATTCCTTTGCATATCTTGTCAAATCACTATTTTCTTCGTCTTTGAATTTGTATAATGTTGGTGGAATTTCTTCCATGTCCAATTCTTTTCGCATTTGTTTAATTTTATCATTGATTGGAACAGCATGCCCAGTTGCTTTTAGATAATCAACTACTTTCCTGTGAACGGGATGAATATTTCCTAATTTGGATGCATAATTTCTAAGTTCGATAATTACATCAGTTGGTCTAACATCGCGCGGGCATCGTTCATAGCAATTGTAGCATGTCGTACAAAGCCAGATGTCTGGATCTTTCAATACTGAGAGATCGCCGAGTATTAGTTTTCTTATAATTATTCTTGTTTTTAATGCTGTCCATCGACCTGATTCACAACTCGCGGAGCATGTTCCACATTGAATACAGGTTAAAATTTTACTCCTTCTTTCAATATCATCGAAAAAATGAGAATCAAATTCACTAATATCAACATATTTTTTCTTCTCTTTGAGAAAATCGTTTATACTTTCGCTTTTAGTATTGCTTGTCATTATTTTTCCTTCTTTTATTCTGGTATTTTTACACGCATATCTTCCTTTATTCTTTTAAGAACAATTTGGGTCACAGCTTCTTCAATTCCCTCAGTCTGT
>JAUWPK010000283.1 GCA_030611625.1 Promethearchaeum sp.
AGGAACAAATATTAAAAAAAGAGATAAAAAAGATCGAAGCAAAGAAACAGAAAATTAACGCGCAAATTGATGAAAAAACCAATATTATTCAAGATTTAGAAAATAAACTGTCAAAGATTGATGTTGAATACATACAAATTAAAGAAAATGCAAAAAGTCTACAAATCGATATTGATCAAATCAAAGAGGAAAAAAATCAATATTCTGGAGATCTTCGGCTAATTGAACAGAAAATTGAAGGTTTAATTGAATCTAAATCAAAAATTGAGAAAAAAATATTCAAAAGTCATAGCGTTTTAGATGAGTTAAAAATTAAAATTGAAAATCTTAAGATTGAAAGGAAACAAAAACTTGGATTGGAGGATATAGACTTCTCAAAAAACGGAATTGAGAAAAAAATAAATCGTATGGAAAAAGAAATTGAAGGCTGGAATATTAAACGCAAAGAAGTGACCTTAATTTCAAATAAAACTCAAAAAGAACTTTTTGAATTAAAATCAAAGGTAAAAATAATCAACCATATGAATTCAAATAACAGAGCCCAGAAAGCAATATTAACCTTAAATAAATCCGGTAAAATTAAAGGAATTTATGGGACAATATCACAATTAGGATCAACTTCAAAAAAATATTATACTGCAATGGAATATGCTGCTGGAAATCGCTTCAATTTTATTGTTGTAAAGGACCAATTAGTAGCTGAAAAATGTATAAATTATCTTAAACAGAACAAATTAGGGAGAGCCACCTTTATTCCGCTTGAAAATATAAAATATAAACCTTTTAACACTAAGTTACCTGAAGATTCAAAAATATATGGTCGTGCTGTAGATTTAATTGAATTTTCTGAAGAATATAGAGAGGCTTTCGAGTATGTTTTCGGAAGATGTGTCATAGTTAAAGATATTCCAACTGCCCGTGGATTAAAAATTCCCGCAAAAAGAGTTACATTAGAAGGGGATGTCGTTGAAGGGTCAAATTTAATGACAGGTGGTCATAAGACGAAATCCAAAGGATTGGGATTTGATAACAATCATGATCAACAAAAAATTAAGGAATTAGATAGCTCACATCAAATAATTCAACGGCAAATTAGTGATTTAGATATAAAAATAGATGCTCATCGTTTAGAAATATCACGTTTGTATAAAGTAAAAATAACCGGTGCTAATAAAACTAAAGAAATCAGTGAACAAATCGCTGTTTGTAAAGCAAGTATTGAACAATTATTAATTACTATTAGCAATGATGAAAACGAAATTGAAGAAATTATCAAAGAGAAGGATGGATATAATGCTCAAAAAATTAAATTAGAGCAAAATTTTGATGAAATTAAGATAAAGCTAACTGGTTTAATAGAAAAAGAAACTAAAATCCAAGAAAAATTAGATTCATCAGAAGAATCATCAATTAAACAGCAATTAAAAGAAAATGAAAATAAACTCAAAATTCTACAAAAAGAAGCTACTCAATTTGAGATTGAATTCACGAAAAATTCCACATCACTAACAGACACTATTAGTTCTAATAGAACAACGGCCCAAACACAATTAAATCAAAGAAATCACAGCATAAACACTGATAAATCATCAATTGAAGAACTTTCAAATGATTTAAAAGATTATGAAGCAGAAGTCAAAGTTTTGGAAGAGAAAATTAGCCATAAAAGTACAGTGCTAACTGTCTTGATGAATAAAAAGAAAAAATTAACCTTAGATATCTCAGACAATCAGCTTAAAGTAGGTCAAATTGGTAATGAATTATACCCCCTAAAAATGAATCTAAATACTTTTGAAGTAAAAACTATTGAATTTAAGGAGAAAATCTCCGAATGGAAATGTTTTATTAATTCAGAGATTGAAGTTCCTGAAGATCTGTTGAAAATTTCAGAATCAAATCATCAAAAAGAAATTGTGAAAATTGAACTCCAAAAAAATCAACTTGGAGCCATTAACCTTAGAGCAATAGAAAAATATAATGACATTGAACAAAGATTCAAAGAACTTGAAGAAAAAAATGAACAAGTCATAAAAGAACGAGAAGCTATATTAGATTTCATTGAATCTCTTGAGCAAGAAAAGAAAAAGGTGTTTCTAAACACATTTAATGCTATTAACAAAAACTTCGGATATATATTTTCACGATTATCTCCGTGTGGAGAAGCAAAGCTTGAATTGGAAAATTTGGAGGACCCCTTTGAAGGAGGGGTTTTAATTCTGGCTCGACCAGGAGAAAAGAAATGGTGTCTAACTCAAGCAATGAGTGGAGGAGAAAAGACTTTGACAATTATTGCTTTGATTTTGGGTATCCAAATGCATGTTCCATCTACTTATTATCATCTTGATGAAATTGATGCAGCGCTAGATGATGTTAATGCTGCTTTAGTTGCAGATATGGTTAAGGAATTATCTGAAAAATCGCAATTTATTATAATTACTCATAGAGATGTAACTATGGCGCGTGTAGATCACCTTTTGGGCGTTTCCAACATAGAAGGTGTAACTTCGGTTATTAATTTATCAATAAAAAATGTATTGAAGCAATTAGAAAACGAAAATAGTGCTGTTCAATCAGCTTAATTGATAAATTTTAATGCATTTGGATCCAAGTGATGATTTTTTTGTAGAGATCATATTTAATAGCCTGTTCATCGGTTAACAATTCATGAGATGCTTTTGGAATGAAATGTAAACTTTTATCATGTATATTCAAGCGATAAATATATTCTTTAAGTCCATTAAAATCTATTATGTGGTCTGAACCACCATAGAAAATTAAACTGGGATAAAAATTGTTAAATTTTAGTGGTTTTAATTGGTGAATCATCTTTATTATTTGAAAATAATAACGTGGGGTTACTTTTTCTAAACGTAATGGATCATTTAATTGATACTGTATATAATCTTCGGATTTCGTTGAAAATCTGCCCTTCCCCTTATTTGGAATAGTTTGTTTTTCTGCCCCTCTTAATAAACCAAAAGCAAATGCCCTTTGAACCATACTGAGTTGAGTAACCGGCCAAGGTTTTAAAGCAGGGGAGAGAAATATTAAAGATTTCAATTGAGAAGGGTGTTTATTTGCAATTAAAACTGAGATAACGCTTCCCATACTTTCAGAAATAATGTGTATTGGGAGTTTTTCATATTTATCTGCAATAAATTTAAAAAAATCTTCTAAATCTGAAACCCAAAGAGAAAAATTGTCTATATCTCCAATTTCTTCAATCTTATCCCAACTTAAACCATGCCCTCTTAAATCAACTGAAATTGTTATCCAATTGAGATCCTCAAAATTATCAGCAAGTAAAACAAATTTTTCCCCATGAGAATGCATTCCATGAATACATATAATCACCTTTGATGATGATGTAATCTTTTTGGGAAGCCACTCTCTATAATATAGTTTAAAATCAGTGGATGTTATAAAATATTTACCATCACATGCACACTCGTGTTTAATTTTTCTGATTTTTGCCAAAAACGGATTTATTTCTTTAGATTTCTTTAGTAAATCTTCTTTTGAGAAAATCTCATTTTGGTTCTGAATTTTTTCCATCTAATTTAAAGTGAACATGAATAATTTTTAAGATTATTTTTTTAAGTTATTTTCCCAAAAAATTTTTTTTTAAGATAAATCATTATTGCATTGGACATTGTTTATGTCGCATTTGAAGATGTATTGAAGCAATTAGAATACAAAAATTATGAAAATTTTGAAATTGATTCACTTAATTTTTCTTGAATTTGATTTATATTATTCTCTATTCCGAAATAATCTGCAAAATATTTTGTTGTTTTAAATTCTTTGGTGGTTTTCTTCCTTTCTTTTCCATTCTCATCCAAATATTTATTTTGTATTTTTGACATAGCAATAAGATTTTGCTTAAATAATTGTTGAATTGAACGTTTTGCACTGATTCCAACAAAATCAATAATATCTTGTTGTTCAATAGGCTGATTGATTGCAATATAACCTAAAGTTTTTATTTCTCCTGGTTTTAATTTTGGGGAATGAAGGAATTTTGATAATTTTGGATCAAGAATTATTTCCTTTCTTACTCCCATAAAGATTATATCTTCATTTTCGTAAATTTCTAAAGATTCTGATTGATTTTGATAGTCGAGAATTAATTCTTTGACTAATATTTTAATAGTTTTTGGAGAAAGATTCATCTTCTTTGATAGATCAGCTATAGATATCCCTTGGTTTGAAAGAAAAAGTTTTGCTTCTAAATGCATTTTCTGCTCAAAATTTGACATTTTAAATTGTTGCATAATTTTCCTCGAATAGAAGTAAAATCTTTGTTATATAATATATTAATATTATCTAGGGATGATCCTTACACCACGATAAGTTATTTGCTAGAAATAAAACTTACTTTTTTGATTTACTTTTTTTCTTCCGAGAAACTGTGCTATTCATTGCTTTATATAAATCCAACCATTTTTGCCAAAACTCGGGAGCCACTGTTTGTACATTTCCAATTTGGGTTGCCCCCCAATATATTTGAGATAATTTTTCAACCAGTTTAGCGTTTTTAACTGCAGTTTTCATATTTTTTCCGCATACTAAAACTCCATGATTAGTTAAAAGAACCGCGTTTTTATCCCCCATTGCTTTTAGGGCAACTTCTCCAATTTCTTGGGTTCCTGCAGGGGAATAATCTGCAACTTCAATTTCTCCTCCCAAAAAAAAGATCATTTCCTCTAATAACACAGGGATTTTTTGCTTTACTGCTGCCAACATGCATGCATAGACTGAATGAGTGTGAATTATACATTTTGCTTTAGGGC
>JAUWPK010000167.1 GCA_030611625.1 Promethearchaeum sp.
ATAAAGCAAGATCAGATTGTGCACATTGAACATCCATGGGTAAATCAATGTGAACGGGACCTTTTCTACCTGTTAGCATTATATTAAACGCTCTTTGCATGATTTTGGGTAATTGATTTACGTGTGCAACTTCAAATTGTCTTTTTACAATCGGTTTAAGAATATCTGGTAAATTGCTGTCCTTTTTTCTTTCTATCTCTTGTAAAACGCCGACTCCGCGCATATGAACATGGGTATCTCCAGTGATTACTAACACTGGCATAGAGTCAACATAAGCATCTGCTAATCCGATTGCAGTATTTATTGCACCTGGACCAATGCTTGTGAAAACAGCTAACGGTTTTCCCGTAACTCTATAATACCCGACTGCCATGTGGACTCCGGCCATCTCTTGTTTGGGTTGAATTACTTTAATTTTATCTCTTCGCGTGTAAAATGCATCGGTTAACCCTAAACAACCGTGTCCAGGAATTCCAAAAACGAATGGCACTTTTTCAGCAATTAAATAATCTACAATTAGTTGTCCTCCCGTTCTGAGAGTATTTGAATGGATGGTCATCTTATTCATTTGAAATTTGTTATGAAAATTTTTAATTCTTTTGTTTCAAATTGAATAATATTAGATATTAGATATTTAGATATTTAGGGGTAAAATAAAAGAAATGGAAATTCTAATTTGTATAATTGCAATTGCCTTTATTACTCATCTTATGAATTTACGTTATCAATTTATAAAAGTGGTCATTACAAAAAGTCTTATAATGATTTTTATCATTGCATTATCTGTATGGGCAAATATAGACAAAATGTTTCCATTATATGGCATTTTTATTAGTGTTGCGCTTATCACTAGTTTAGTGGGAGATATTTTTTTAGTTCTTGATGGAACCAAATTTTTCCTTCATGGGCTACTCTCGTTTTTATTTACACATTTATTTTATATAATAGCTTTTTTGTTTTTTAGTTCATCAATTGGAATTATTTCAGTTCAAACTATTGTTGCTTTAATAGTGTTCTGCATGTTAGCAGTTATTTTCTATTTGGTTTTTTACAAAAAACTTGGAAAAATGAAAATACCTGTTCTAATTTATATTAGCATAATGGCAATAATGGCTTCTTTGTCAATTCGAGTATCATGGTTGGCTTTTGCTGGGGCCATTTCTTTTCTTGTATCGGATATGGAACTAGCACTAAATAAATTTTATAAACCAATTCCGCACAAATCAATTATTAATAGTATATTTTATTTTCCTGCGCAGTTTATCTTTGCTTTAAGTATTTTCCTTCTTGTAAATTAGGAGACAAATCGAAATGTCAAAAAATGACCCACTTATGACCTATAAAAGGGCTTTGTATCATGGATGTGGATTTTCAAATGAAGATTTAAAGCGCCCAAATATTGCTATAGCAAATTCTTTTAATGATATTAATCCCGGTCATATTCATCTTCATGAATTAGCTAAAGAGGTAAAATCTGGAATTTTAGAAGCCGGGGGTTTACCGATGGAATTTAATACAATTGCCATCTGTGACGGTATAGCAAACAGTGGTAACAATAGTAAATATGTTCTTCCATCAAGAGACATTATTGCAATGAGTTTAGAAGCCACGGTACAATCGCATGGATTTGATGGATTAGTGTGCATCTGTTCTTGTGATAAAATTATCCCTGGAATGATTATGGGCGCCATTAGATGTAATTTACCTACAATTTTTCTAACAGGAGGTGTCATGGATCCAGCCGAGATTCCAGGAATCGGAACCAAAGTTACTTCGGATATAAAAGAAGCTATTGGTGAGTGGAAAGCGGGAAAAATTGATGATTTGACATTAGAAAGGATTGAAAATGAAACTTGCTGTACTCCTGGAGCATGTAACATGATGGGAACTGCATGTACAATGGCAAGTATAGTAGAAGCTATGGGACTTTCACTTCCAAATTGTGCCATGACTCCTGCTATATCAGATGATCGAAAAGAAATTGCTAAGCAAACTGGTTCGCGCATATTAGAATTAGTTAGGGAAAAAATTACAATTAAACAGATATTAAACGAAAAAGCATTGGAAAATGGAGTCAGATTGGGTTTGGCGGTAGGTGGTTCAAGTAATATGGTACTTCATATGGTAGCTATTGCTTATGAATTAGAAATCCCTTTTTCTCATGATAATTTTGATCCCCTTTCAAGATCTACTCCTTTAATAGCAAAATTCAAACCAGCTTCAAATCTAAATTTGAAAGATTATTACCTTGCAGGAGGTATTCCGGCCACCTTGAAAGAATTACTTCCGTTATTACACAAGAATGTTATAACAGCTTCCGGTAAATCTATTGAACAGATTGCAGAAAGTGCGCGAAATAAAAATTCAGATGTAATACATACCCTATCTAATCCGATCAGCACTCATGGCGGTTTAGCTGTTTTAAAAGGAACACTCGCTCCTGAAGGATCCATAGTTAAAGAATCTGCAGTTAATCCTAAAATGTTAAAACATTCAGGACCAGCAAAAGTATTTGAGAGTGAAGAAGCAGTTAAGGATGCTTTAATGAATGATAAAGTGAAACCGGGTGATGTTTTAGTGATCCGTTATGAAGGTCCCAAAGGATCTCCGGGAATGCGCGAAATGTCAATCCCTGCCGCAATTCTTGTTGGAATGGGATTAGGGGATTCTGTAGCAATGATTACTGACGGAAGATATAGTGGGGCTAGTAGGGGGCCTTGTATTGGACATGTATGTCCTGAAGCATATGATTGTGGGCCAATTGCACTTGTAGAAAATGGTGATATTATTGAAATTAACATTCCAAATAGAATATTAAATTTAGTAGTTGATGAAAAAATTCTTGACGAAAGAAAACTAAAGTGGAAACGCCCAAACTTAAAATATAACCGTGGGATTTTGAGTCTGTATCCAAAATTAGTTTCAAGTGCTAAATATGGTGCAGTTTTAAAATTAAAAAATGAAGAATAGTTGTTAATTAAGGTTTATCTTTAATATCCTTCACTTGGATTTCTCTAAAATCATTTCTTAAAGATCGAATAATTGCCAGAGAAATTTGCAATATATAGCGCGCTTCTATCGGGTTTACTTCTGGCTGTCTATCTTCTCGAATGGCTTCAATAAATTCTCGAGAACAATTTACAAATGAATTTGCCCAATCTGTATTAACATTTAAATCTGAATGCCATTTTCCCTCTTTATCAATCCAATGAATTCCGGCTTTTCCTGGAGCAGAATTATCACAAGTTTCATATAAACTTCCAGTACACCCTGGCATATATATCGCGCCATAATCCCCAAATATTGTTAGATATTCATCACAACTATAATATTTAGAATTCAATGGAAAGAATTTATGCATACTTAAACTCCAAGTGGCAAAACGGGATCTATCTTTAAATGTATAAATTATATTAGCAGGTAGATCCCAGTCAAGGACTTTCATGACCTTTGTTTTACCTTGCCAAGCAATGACAGATTTTACAGGTTCATCAAAAAAATGTGCTATGATGCTATGTTTGTGGTATCCATCATCAAAAATTGTAGGTAGTTTATAGTTTTCCTTTTCTGTAATTCTCCATTGCCATGTTTTTAAAGAAACTGGCCACGATGAGAGAGATTTTTCGGCACTGAGCATTTGGTAATCTATTTTTACTGGTTTTCCAATTATATTTTGTTCAATCAGTTCTTTTGCTTTCATGTAGGGTTCATAAAATCGGAAATTTTCAAAAATTCGAAATTTTAACCCTGTTTCCTTTGCAGTTTTTATCATTTTATCCATATCTGAAAGTGTTAAAGCAGGTATTTTCTGAAGTGAAACATGTTTTCCAGCCTTCAATGCTTTAATTGTGTGTTCAGTGTGCAAATGATGGGGTGTTAAGATCTCAACAGCATCAATTTTACTATTATTTAAGAATTCATCTATGTTCGTGTATGTATTTTCAACAATATATTCATCTGCGACTTCTTTGAGTCTCTTTTTATTTTTATCACAAATTGCTACGATTTCAGCGTTTAGTTTATTCTCGGGCTTGTAAGCTTGTAAATGTAATGTGCTTATTCTGCCTAAACCTAAGATTCCAACTCGAATTTTATCTGCCATATTAATCTACTATTTGAAAATTGAAAATTGATTTGAAAAAATTATTCCATCTTGCACGAAATTTTGTATCCGGTGATTAAAAATTCCACGAAGGTCCGAAGTAAATATTTATTTACCTGATTTCTAAAAAAAGCTAGTCCGACGTTGATAATTCTCTTATTGGACTTAAGATATGGAGGGGAAAACATTTTTCTCTCCAAAATGAGATTTGTGAGTTTTTTCGGGTTGTCGAGCAAAATTTCATTTTCTTTAAACAACTTCCAATAATCTAGATAAACCTGAACCGAATCATCAAGTATCTTTTTTGCTTGTTCTCCCGAAATACTCCCGTAATGTGCCAATGAAATTGAAGTATAATCAATATTTTTATACATATTTATTGTGTCATAGTATTTCTTTTCATTCCAGAAGGGAGGCATGAATGGCGGAAAAGATGCGTTTTCCCCAATTTTGATACCGATCGAATCGCCTACAAATAAATTTCGGTTTTTTTGATCAAAAATCGCGATATGATCATCGTGATGACCAGGGGCGTCATAAATTTCCAGCTTGATAGTACCCAAATCAATAATGTCTCCATGTTTCAAGCCGATAACTCCATCAATATTTTCCTGGTCCACGTTTTTAAATACTGAATTGTATGATTGATCCTTTAGATATGGTAAAGCCTTATTTGATGCATAAACTTCGATCTTTTTATTCTGTTTTTTCATCCAATTTCTTATGACGGGAACACCTTGAGAGTGGTCCCAATGTGAATGGGTAAGAATTATCATATCTGGGACGAGATTATTTTGTTCAAACCATTTTATTAAATTTTTCCCCCCATCTTTGGAACCCGAATCAATCAGGCAATTTCTTTCGTCGGTTATTAGATAAATCGACTCCAATCCACCAATATCATGGAAATACACATCTATTAAATATGTGTTATCATTTATTTTTTTCAACTTAAACCACCAACAATTTTTTAATTATTATAGAATTTTAATTGATTTCAACAATCTAATTCTTGAATTTTTCTGAATATAAATTTTAATATAACTTAAGATCAGTAAACATTATGGAAAATCAAACTGAAAAAAAATTAAAACGCGAAGTTCCCCTTAAAACTTCCTTAGGGTTTGCCGTTGGTGAAATATCTGATATGATTGCTTATCAAGGATTTAGTTTTTTGATATTTACGTTCTATTTCTCGCTTGTAAAATTGCCAACCGAGACTATATCATTGGTATTTATTCTTTGGTCAATTTTTAATGCTTTCAACGATCCAATACTGGGCGCTTTTTCCGATCGAACGAAGACTAAAAAATTTGGAGGAGGACGCAGAAGACCATGGATAATTGCAATGTTGATTCCGCTCCCTGCAGTTATGTTCTTTTTGTTTACACCTCCGCTCGAAAATTCTACTTCAAGTGCAATCTACTTTTTCATTACTATCTGTCTTTTTGATACATTTTACACTGCGTATTCACTTAACCACACAAGTTTATATCCAGAAATGTTTGTAACAGACAAAGCACGTGAGGAAGTCGGGGCTGCCCGAAGAATTTTAATGGTTATAGGGCTCATTATTGCCTTCGTTCTACCTGGTTTTATAATTAGTGATTTGACATTTAAACACGAAGATCCCATAACTTTCACTCAATATAAAATAACTGGAATAGTATTCGGTGTTTTGATATTGATTACTATGTTAATTCATCTTAAATACGGAATTAAAGAACCAAGTTTTGACGAACTTAAAAAAAAAGAAACTCTAAGTTTTTGGGATTCAATAAAACTAACCCTAAAAAATAAGAAATTTATTGTTGTTATTCTTGCTTCCACTATGAATTGGTATGTTTTTGGACTATTACCAATGATTATTCCATTATACGCTACTTACGTACTCAATATGACCAAGATTCGATTTTGATAAGTTTACTTCTATTGATCTCATTTCTGTCATCTATCCCTGGTGTTTTAATTTGGAAAAAAGTAGATAGTAAAGTGGGAAGTAAAAAAACATTCATCTTTGCAACAATAGCTTGGATAATTGCATTTATTCCTTTTATTTTTATTAGTGAATATTGGATTGCTGCTATCGCAATGATATTTCTGGGTTTTGGATTAGGAGGTGCTCCATTCTTAATAGATTTAAATATTTCAAACATAATAGATGAAGATGAGTTACAAACAAACCAAAGACGTGAAGCTTCATATTATGGAGTCCATGCATTACTAATCAGATTATCAACAATAATGACTATTCTATCTGTGAGCTTCATCTTAGACACAAATGGATGGCGTGTTTACGATCCAAGTAATGTTACTTCAGAATTGAAATTTGGATTAAAAAGTCTAATGTCACTATTTCCCGCAGGTGCTTTGTTAATAAGTTTAATTTTTCTTAGCCTTTTTCCACTTAATAAGAAAAGAGTGGAAGAAATCCATCTTAAAAAGAAGGAGCTGCATAATCTTCAGGTCAAGAAGTGAGAATTAATAAAAAAAAATGGAAAAAAAAAATTAGTTCAACCGTCGTCGATGAATTAGAATAGTGATTACACTAACAATCGCACAGTTAATCAATAAGAAGAAAATAAGTGAATAGCCTGAAATTGTAATATCTGTGTCATCACCAGGATCTTCTTTGAAAGTAACTTCAATTGTATGATTTGAATCTACATTATTGAAGGTATATGAGCTGAGATTTCCTACACTTCCACCATCTACAATAACATCATCAACTAAATACCCCGTATCGGGTGAAAAATTAAAAGTAATATCGTCTCCTTCCAACACTTCAATATCACCTTTAGGATCAATATCACCATTTATTCCAGTTGAAGCATGAATTGTATAATAAATCACTTCAAATGTCGGAAGGAAAATCATCTGCATATAGGCAGGTCCTCCATCATCTCCACCATTTGCAAAGGTTTCAGTTCGATCTAATGTAAAATTATAAACAGTTCCATTTGAAAATAGTTCAATATACATAAAATCTCCAGATGTAGTGTTTGTAAACATTGCTGAATTAGCATCTGAAACAACAGAATCAAATACATAATGGGGAGATATCGGGTTTACATAGATATCATAATATAGATCTTCAATATCTTGTCCTGTAGTTCCTTCTGCATATAACATATTTATAGGACCATTTTCGCAATGATAATTTCCTGCATTATTTGCAACTCCGATAGCCCCATTTTCTTCTTCATGTTCGGATAATATCCATTCAGAAGTATCATCATCCCAATCATAAATTGAAGCATTAATTTCCCAAATTTGATCATATATCATATAATACTCTCCACTTCTAATAGCTGCATTAGTAATTACATATTTTGAGAACCCTTCAATTTCATAAGGACCTCCAGTGTCTTCTCCTCGATATAATGTTGAATAAAATATATCATCATTTACAGTATAAACAAAAGAAGTTTCATCTGTTCCAGCTGCATGAGGTAGTTCCTCTTCGTTTGATCGAATTCTAGATGATATATATTCGCCCATAGTATATGTTGCATTCTTCAATATTCCAGAATCACCATCTAACTCGATATATAAAAATTGATTCGAAGTACTATTAAATAGTTTTACAGACCAAGGCCCTATTTCGGACTCACCCAATCCTCCATACATAGAATACATTGGAGAAAGAGTGGCATTTAACATTTCTCCTGTTATTCCTGCAGGATATACTAAACTTCCCGCTCCAGAATC
>JAUWPK010000311.1 GCA_030611625.1 Promethearchaeum sp.
GATAAAGTCGCCCTTCTTCCAAAATCAGCATCTGATCACTGGCTTTTTCCAAATCTTTAAGAATTTGGTATCCATAGATTCCTTCGTCCCTATAATTCTTAATGATCCGGAGAATAATTAGGGTAGATAAACCACGGGACAGTTCACTTTCAAAATTCTCGAGATAATTTCGAATAACTTCATTCTTAATCATGGGATCGTTTGTTTCAGAACCGAAATTCCGTAGATGTTTTATCATAATTTCACCTTACTCACCATTTTTTTCAATATACATATTAACCAATACTTATCGAATAATATATAAATACAATACTATAATGGTTTAGGTATTATAAAAAGATTTGGAGGCCAATTTTTTAGTAAGTAAGCGATTATAATAGAAAATTGTATTTTTTTCTTTTTTAAAAATTAGTATAGATATTTTTATGAGTGCTTTCTATATTAATTAGTGAAAAATATGAGTGACGGACCAAACATTAAACAAATGGTGGTTGATTTAATCCGAAACCTACCTAATGATGTCACCCTTGAAGATATTCAGTACCATTTATCTGTGAAGCAAAAAATACAAAAGGCGGAACAACAAATTGAAGCTGGTGAGATTATCCCTCATAAAGACGTCATGGAGAAGTTAAAAAAGAAATAGTTACCATAGAGTGGACAGATCTTTCTCTCTTTTTATTTACCGCTAATTTTTTCTCGCAATGATATAAAGGGAGTCGTCAGGTTCCATTTCTTGATAATTTTCTATTTTAATTACGTCAAAGCTATCTTCAAACAATTTTTGGAGATATTCTGCAGAATAATACATGAAAAGGAGCCCATCGTAGTTTTCTTCTTTATCACCGCGCCAGAACGAATGACAAATAATTCCCTCGGGCTCTAAAATATCTGCTTGTCGCTTAATAGATTGTTTTAGTTCTTCACGGGTTAGATGTATTAAAACTTTGTTGGAATATAATCCATGGAATTTCCTATCTGTTTTTAAGGTAATGGCATTCAACACAATCAAATTTGCATCTGGATGATTATTTCGGTAGCGATCGATAAAGAATTCCGAATAATCAGAGCCTGTTACATGCTCTTTATAATATTCTTCTAATAATGTTAAGTCGGTCCCTGGTCCCATTCCTATTTCAAGAACTGATGAATTTTGAGGTAAGTATTTGATTAACTCAGTAATTAATTCTCGCCCATCATAACCTTCAGCCATTTTAATATATGCATCAATATTTTTTTCTTGCTCATAGTATTCCATGCAAAAGAGTCCTCTAACTTCATAATTCTTATGAAAATTTAAATTACTTCTCTATAAATTATTCTAAAATCATTTGAAAGCAAAATGCACCTTTAGAGAATAAAAATAATTAGGAAATATAAACGCTTTTTTTTTTGTTTGCATTTCATCAATTTAATCCCCTCGAATTTGAGTTCATTTTTGTGTATTTGTCGATGATTTTTTCTCTAAACTAAAACATTTAAGGAAAATAAGAATATATTATATTAATTCTAAAAAAAAATGAGTATCTATGATAACTCAAAATTACATTTCGGTGATGAAATATACCAAGTAGAAGAGCAGATAACACTTTAGTCTTTAAAGTAGTTTTTTGGGGGCCCTCAATGGGTGGTAAGACGTGCGCGTTAGAGTGGATCTACCAGAAAGAAGGTCTAGCAAGCGGGAAACTTCAATCAATAACAGATCCGACCGGACGAACACTTTTCTTTGATCGAGTAGTTGCAAAGGTTTCTAATGTTGTATTCCAAACTTACACTGTAGCGGGTCAACGCAGGCATAAATATCAACGAAAAACCGTGCTAAAAGGTAGCGATGCTCTGGTTTTCGTTTGGGATTCTTCATCCGACCAGTGGGAAGAAAATATCTTTTCATTAAAGGAATTATTGCAATTTTACGGCCCAAAAATAATGCCGGGCGCCGATGGGAATACTGAAGTTCCACTTGTTCTTATGGCTAACAAAAGGGACTTGCCTAATCCGACTCCAATAGATAAAATTCGTGAGGTTTTAAATGCGGCAAAATTGAGTAATGTTTTAATTTACGAGACGATAGCGATAACCGGTGTTAATGTGAAGCGTGCGTTCGTGTTTTCGGCGCGTGAAGCGGTTTTAAGGCATTATATGCGTTTACAAGCAGGTGCAACGGTTCCGAAAGCCAATTAATCACTCAAATTTATCTCATTAGAAAAAATTACTTAATAAAAAATTTAAAGAATTCAAATAGTAAAGGTCGATCATATCGAAAGTCGCGGGGAATCCCTATTTATTTTCTTATTTTTGATAAATTCCTTAATTGTTTTTTCAGTTTTTTTCATTTTTTGAGATCAACTTAGATAATTTGGGTGTGAAGCAATTGGTTGACCGCCTCTTTTTCATTATCATCTTCCAATAATAACAAATCACTTACTTGAACTAAATAAAAAAAAAATTAACTCTCCTTGGTATATCCTTCAACAATTTCTAATGCTCTTGGTCTTGCCACGTTATTTCTATAACTTTGCCATGCTTGAATGGATGGAGTCCACCTAAACCCATTACTTTTTAATTTTTGAATAATTTCTCTGCTTGGTTTTTCTGGAAAGAATAATTGTAATCTATTGGCTTCTACATTATCAATAATCCTTATTCCGTTTAACGTTTCCGAAGTGGTGTCTTGGGATCTCTGCATATTTAATTTTTCTAATCTTTCTTTTAATCTTCTAATATTTGCCCCATTATTTTTTAATTCAAATGCTGGAAAGCCAATTCGTCCCATATAATCGGGTTCAAATAAATTATCTATTGAATTTACTGAAAGTCCTTCTATCTTCTCCAATTCTTTGATTTTTTGAGCCTTATCCAGCTTCTTACTTCTAACGATTTTATTGGCTTTTTTCATTCTCTCTTGAACGCTATATAATATTTTAATCTTGGATTCGATCTTTTCAATGGCGGTGGGATCATCAGATGAAATAATTTTACTTTTTATAATTCCTAGTCTTTTTTTAATCGCTTTTTGAGCTTTTTCAATCCATTCAAATAATTCATTTTGCTTTCTCGAATAAACATCATTTCGCTTATTCATTTGTCTTGCTGGAAAATTTGATCCGCCTGTGATAAAAGTACTTGCTATTGAAGAATGGCGACCGAGTTGTTCTTTTATTTTGGATAGATATTTTTCTTTATATCTCAGCAATTCTTCTTTGAGTTGGTCGTGTTGATCTTTAGAAACTTTGGCGTAAAGTTCATCATGAAAATTGTTAATGTGGGCAACATAATCAGCACGTGCGCTTATACCTCTATCTTCTGGACTCCAGCTTGTATGTTGAAAAGCTGATGTGGCGAATTCTTGAGAAATATCTTTCATTGACGCAGAAATTAATCTGGTAGGATGTGGGTTTTCAAATAGATTCTTGCCTATTTCGGCTAATTTATCCGTTAATAATCTTGCTGATGGAGACCAAGAACCATTTCCAAATTTTACATGGATTTCATTCTTATCGCTTTCCCACCAAGTAAAATTTTCATCTGGATATTTTTCTTTTAGGGCGATGTCGATAAATTTCTTATCATCATTAGGTCTGATAAAATTGTCAATTGTGATTTTATTATCAGAGCCTTTTTTCTTATTAACTGTAGGATACCAAAATAAACGCGAAATATACCAAAATTAACGCGAAAATACCAAAATAAACGCGAATGCTTATAAAGGAGAAGATGGGACACTCGAGGAAAATTGGCGATACTGGATGAGCGGTATGTGAGGAAGAAAAATGTCTCCTTTGGTGTATTAAGTTAGCATTTTCTCTTCCTCATATCAAATTACTTTATTTTTTTAAGATTACTTTGAAGTCATAAACTGGACATTCTACTGTGGTGATCAAAATCAAGACAGAAAAGAGCTGTAAAAAAATACTAAGACCCGTAAATTATAAAAGAAAAAGGATAAAATTTGCACTAACCGAGCAGCAACGGAAAGATTTACTAAATTCAGCTTTAGAGATTAACCCTAAACATTATAGAATAATCAAAACGCAATTGGAATCAGGAATGAGAGTTAGTGAATTATGTAATCTTGCAATAAATCAATTAAATTTTATCAGTAAAGAAATATCTATTGAATCAAGAATTAAAGTGACAAGATATCTAGGTAAATTTACCCCAAAAACTCAATCTTCAAATCGAATAATTCCGATGACAAATGAATTG
>JAUWPK010000002.1 GCA_030611625.1 Promethearchaeum sp.
CATCTCACAAAAAGGAAAACTTCTCTTGGAAGCAGTATCACGTATGTATTTTTTTCGGTAAAAAGGAAATATGCAAATTACACGTTTGAAAGCATCTTTACTATGGTCTACAGCACTCTTAAATACATTTTTTCCCTTTGATCTATGGTTTTCCATACTAAAATTAATTTTAATTCTGGTTTTAAAACCGCATATTATCTGGGTATATGAATAATTATTATTCAAAATCTTAAATTTTTTTTCTTGATTGATTATTCTGCTTGAATATTTCTTATATAAATTCGAAAAATATATTGTTTTATAGAAAATACGTAATATATTAAAGAAAAAACAATGCTTCGGGTCGGAATTTCATTTAAACACGAAAAGTGCCTAAATTTTGAACCAACGATGCCTGGATCTTCAGTCCAGTGCCTTCCCGAGCTAGGCCACCGAAGCTTTGTTAAGATTTATCAATTTACGTCAATTTTACAAGATATAAAATGTTTAAGTAGACAGAAATGATTCAATCTTAAATAACCTAATTTTGCATATTATTAAAAATTTTCTACACTCAATCCAATTTGAATTGAAACTTTTCCCTTCATGCAATTATCTTAATCGATAATGGATGTTTAAGTTTTCTTCTTAAATTACGAATTCAAATTTTCACTTTTTATGGTAATATTGAAAATAAAATAAAAAAAAAGAAATAACATATCTCTCTCATCTATTTTTTCTTAGCTTTATGGGCTTCTTTACTAGCATTTCTTAATGCTCTGGGCAAAGCTTTACTGTATGCAGCCAGTTCAATTTTATTTTTAGATTCAGTAGACTCTTTTAGTTTGTTCAAAATCATTTTCAATTCAGTTTTAGTCCCATCTGAAAGAAATTCCGCTTCATCAACTAAAATTTTTTCTGCGCGTGTTGCATAAAGTTCTGTTATTTTCTTCTGAACCTTTCTTTCTTCTCTCTTACCTTTCTGAACATTTCCAGTTATCGACATGGCCGTTGTGGCCTTTATTCCCATTTCTACAATCATTAATTGAATATTTCTGTGTCCTCCAAGAACTTCAATCAATCTTGACACATTTTCTAAGCGGTTAATAATAGAATTTGAATTAAATTCAGAAATAGAGCCGCGCCCTCCCATTGTTTGAACTACTTCATAAGTACATTTATGATACATTTTACTCAATAAATATTTTCCTTGAGCAGCCATAATTGCAACAGATCCTTCATCCATGGGATTTGGCTTCTCTCCCTTTTCAATTTTATTTCCAACTTTAGCATCATAAAAATCTGCAATTTGGAATGCAAACGCAGTATTGGCTGCAACTTTTGAATATAAATCATCCAATGTATGGCTTATACCTTGATATTTAAATAAAGGTTTCCCAAATTGATGACGGATTTGCGAGAAGATGACACCATGCGCCAGAGCAGCCCAACTTCCAGCGATACCTGCACCCATAATTGCAACTCGTTCTGGTGTAAGTCCTCTAAATAATCGCCTATATCCTTCTCCGGGTGGTGCTAACATACGTTCAGCAGGCACAGTAACGTTATCATAATTAACCTTAGCAATTCCTATACCATAAGCACCGGGAATTCGAAGACGCTCTGTTTTTAACCCTTCATCACCTCTCTCAAAAAGTGTGAACATCATCGTTCGGCGAGGGTTAGAAACGTCTGTCACTCCATAAGTAGAGAAATAATCTGCGACTGCACCGTTAGTTGTATAAATCTTAATTCCATTATATGTGATTGAGCCATCGTCTGCAATGCTCGCTTTCATTTTCATGTTAACAGCATCAGATCCATGCTCAACTTCAGTGATCCCAATTCCTCCAATTTTCGTTCCTCTATAAATTTCTTTCAGAGCTTTTTCTTGAATATCTGTTCTTTCAGGGTTGTGATACAAGGAATTTCCCACTAAAATTGCAGAAGCTGTTGCTGCAAAATCCGTTTCGGGACTCATTTGAACCATGCACATATTTAACAACATTTGCCGTTTACAAGAGCCTTCGACCCCATCATAAGTATTCATTCTTTGGAGCATATAATGCTCCCCAAGCTTTGGAAATAAAGGGTATGCGTCTTCATTGATATAACACTCGTCTGCTTCTTTTTGAAGCTTCTTGCATACTTCTTGAACTTCGGACATCATATCCTGTTCGTCTTTAGATAATAATGGAAAGAGATTAGCATTAAGAAAGGAATAACGATTTCCAAGGCTTAAAGCCTTCTCATAGTTTTTTTCTAGCAAATGTGTATAGTTTGCTTCACTTAATTTCATTTTTTTAAACACCTTTTTTTTTTTAGTTATTACTAAATAGTTCCAATTTTTTCTTTCTCTTTAAGAATTTAAATGATTTGCTAAAAATTCTATGAAAAAAGTAAATAAGTAGATAAAATTGGAGAATGTTAATTTTTCAAAAAATCGAGAGGATAACATTTTTTCGTTCAAATTTATTTTCAAATTTAATGTTCAGTTATAATAAGAAAAAAAAATATGCTGTAAATCTATTTTGCCCCATATGCAAGGAAAATATCTCATTTAATATTCCCGAAGATTTCATGCATGCAGAACACAAAAGATATCCCTTTACATACCGCTACATACATGGTCACCCTAGCCATAGTATCACACTTTACATTGATAAAAACCATGATATTCGCAGCAAAGAATTTGGGGATTCTCTTTCCTTTTCGAATGATCTTATGGATAGAATATTTGAGACAAAAAACATAAAATCTCAAGAAGATACTCAAAAAATCTTGGGAAGCATCATTAATACATTCACAGTGGTTATAGATGCGAGAGTTCCTGAAAATGAGAGCATTCATTATGATGTAGGAACTAAGTTAGGAAAAAAACTCGAACCTTTATTTAAATCTACTGAATATAATGACATCTTCTATGAATTAGCAAGTTTTTGGAAAAAAAATGGTTTTGGTCATGTAGACGACTTGGAAATCACCCCAAAAGCCACAACTTTTAATGTTTATGATTGTTTTGAATGCTCTCACATGCCTAATATGGGTAGAACTGTATGTAAATTAGATGAGGGATTTCTTACTGCTGTTTTAGAAACCAAGTTTAAGAATAAGTTTGAAGTAAAAGAAATCGAATGTTATGCGTCTGGATATGACCATTGTAAGTTTGAAATCAAGAGAATATGAGAAAATGAAGAAGATGCAAAAAATCATTGATGCTCACGTTCACGGCTTTCCAAACAATCTTTTTAACGCTATTTGGAATTATTTCGAGAAAAATTATTGGCCCATCCGACATCGTTTTTTTCTTGATGAAATTGCACAATATCTCCCCTCTCAAGGAGTAGAAGCGTTTACAATCCTGAATTATGCTCATAAACCCAATATTTCTGAGGATCTTAATAACTGGTCCCATGCTATGGGAAAAAAATATCTACAAATAATTCCATTTGGAACCATCCATCCCAAGGATTCATATTTCCGCTCTGAAATTTTGCGTATTCTTTCCCCCGGTCAATTAAATTTAACTGGAATCAAACTGCAGCTAATGGTCACAGATTTTGATCCTAATGATAAAGGTTTAGATTTTATGTACGAAAAACTAATTCAATCTGATAAAATACTGGTTTTACATACTGGTACCGGTCCAGTTACAGATATGATTTTAAACAAACAATTAGATTTGAGTACACATGTTGGTATTGCTAAATTGATCCCCGTTTTAGAGAGGTTTCCAAACCTTAAAATCCAAATTCCCCACCTAGGATGTATGGAAACCAATGAATTTTTTGATTTAGCGACCCAATATAAGCGTGTTTATTTAGACACATCAATGGCGCTAGAATTCTTATTTGAGAATACTCGATTTTCCAAACAAGTGGATCTTTCCTTGGATCGATTGATAGATTTGCAGGATAAGCTCTTGTTCGGGTCCGACTTTCCAAATATTCCGCATCCCTATTCAAAACCGGTGCTCGCTATAGAAAATTTACCTTTAGAACAAGAGATTAAGGATAAAATCTACTATAAAAATGCTCAAATATTCTATAAAATCCCCTCAAGTTGAGAAAGACCTAGACACCGTATTTTATTTGAATATTCGCACTAAATAACTACCACCATTCTCTTCCTTCATAACAAATTCATATTTTAATCCCGATTCTATCACAATATTTTCGAGTGTATCAGGATCTACGTGAAGTATCTGAAAATAATCGCCCATTAAACCTTGATATTCCATCCGTATTCGAATTTCTCCAAGATACCGTCCCTCGTCTTGGTTATTTTTATGATATGCAAGATGAATAGGTTTCGTGGTTGTGCGAAGATCGGAGCTATCAAAGATAATATTGCCATTTTGGTTTAGTAGAGTTTTACAGTTATTTAAGAATTTCTTTAAACCATTTAGATTTTCAACAAACCCGATAGAACGCCCTAAAAGAAGAATTGTATCATATTTACATTTATTCGAATTACAATATTCATAAAAAGACATACATGCAACATTTTTCAGCCCTTTTTTCTTCATAATATTGCATGCATGCAAGGAGACATCAATAGAAGTCACATTTAATCCCATTTTTTGCAGTTCGAGACTATGAGGTCCGACTCCCGCCCCAATATCTAAGATTTTCCCTTTACATATTTTTAATGCTTCTTTTTCTATCAGTGAAAATTCTGATGGCTCACGAAAATAATACTCCACCGGATGCTCATCTTTCAAACCATCATCTCTATGCATAATTAATTTTTCCACTTCTTTACCTGTGTAATAATCAGTTAAAGCTAACCCAAAAGGTTCCATCGCTTTAATTAGGGCATTTTTTTTCATGTTAATAGTGAATTAGACAGATAATATTAATCTGTTCAATTTTTATAGTAATAAAGAACTACCATCTGAACCATGTGTTTTTAATAATTCCCCGTAAGTTCCATGTGTCTGATGGAATTTACTTAAGAATTATTTTTCATAATTGTTACTTAGGATGAATTTATTGTAAGAGAAGATTATTATTCAACATTTACCTATGAAAATTCATCCTTTAGTAAAAAGGTGTAAAAATTATGATAATGCAAATTGGTTCAATTGGTATATGGGCGATAGTTATAACTCTTGTAATAATCGTCTGTTGTATACTCGCCTCAGGGCTTAAAATTGCCCTCGAATATGAACGACTTGTTATCTTCCGACTCGGTAGATACTCTAGAACTATCGGTCCTGGCGTTGTTTTTATATTTCCAATTCTAGAGTCTGCTAAAAAGGTAGATCTTAGGATTATTACGCAAGACATCCCCAGACAAGAAGTTATGACAAAAGATAACATTCCTGTATTGGCAAATACGGTAGTGTATTTTAAAGTAGAAAATCCTGAAGATGCAGTCATTAAAATTGAAAATTATGTTTATGCCGTACGACAGTATACTCAAGCCGCTCTCCGTGATACTTTTGGCACAATGGAATTAGACGAAGTTCTTGGTGAACGCGATAAAGTGGCTCAAGATATTAGAAAAATCGTAGATGCCGAAACACAAGATTGGGGGATTGATATCAAAGGAATTAAAATTCAAGAAATGGAACTTCCCTCCGAGATGAAACGTGCTTTTGCTAAGCAAGCAGAGGCAGAACGTGATAAGCGGGCAGCAATTATAAAAGCTGAAGGTGAATTCATAGCAGCTAAACGGCTAACTGAAGCCGCAGCGTTAATGGCTACAGAACCGATAGCAATTCAACTCAGAACGTTGCAGACCATTCGAGACATTAGCAAAGACCCATCTGAAAAAGTGGTTATCTTTATGCCGAGTGGGATAGGAAATTTAGATAATTTAATTAAAACGATAAAACCTTAAAGGAAGGGGTAAACCATTGAGTTTGAAACCCGGATTGCGCTATGTGCAAATAGCTTTTAATGGTTCTATAAGGCAGGTTAAAAAAATTCTGCCTCATATACGGTATGATCCCCGTATTATTATCGAAGCTGGTACTCCTTTCGTAAAGCGTGAAGGACTGGCCGGAGTTCGTCTAATCAGAAGGATGTGGAGAGGCATGGTGGTTGCAGATTTAAAGATAACGGATGGTGCACGAGAAGAGGTAATATTTGCAGCAAATGCAGGAGCAAGCGCAGTTACAGTCATGGGATCTTCTCCAATTGAGACATTAGACATATTCTGTGAATCCTGTGCCAAATTTAACATGTATTCACAAGTAGATATGCTCGGTGTAAAGGATCCTTTAAGAAAAGTCATGCAAATGAAAGTTCCACCGGACTTCATTGTAATTCATAAGGGTCGAGACGAAGAGGCCAATACTCGCAATATAATTCGGTATAAGGACATTACTAAGGTTCGGTCAAAATTTGAATCAAAAGTAAGTGTTGCTGGAGGTTTAACGCTTGATAATGTTCGCAGTGCATATTTCAATGGAGCCGATGTTGCAATTTTGAACATTATTAGTCATTCAGATTCAAATGAGGGATTATTGGAGTCGTCGAACTTTAGACAGCTAATTCCAATGATTTTATCAGAAGTTGGATCTTAATTTTTGAATTCTATTATCAATTTCGTGACATTTTTTTATTTTCTTTTTTCATATTTTTATAGTATAATTTTGCTAAATTCTATTCCATTCCTTGCATATCAGAATTAAAAAGGTAACTCAAAATAATATCTTATTCTGATTTTTCATCTTCTAAGGTTTTTAGATGTGAAGTTTGTGATATTTGATAACTACCTAGAATAAAGATAGAGATTAAACCCAAAGCAACACCAAAACTATAATAGAATACATTATTTATTGCTTGCTCAAAAATAAAAATTCCAGTAATGATAGAAACAACATTATTGATAGTCTGTTGGATTGGATTACATTTCGAAGCTGGCATTTTTTGAAGCCCAATTTGAAGTGAGTATGCTGCTAAACCGTTAAAAATAAGTAGAGCAACAAAAAATAAATTTGCCATTATAATATTTGGATCAGTAAATGCTCGTTTAATGATGAGATCTAAATCTTGGATAAAATTATATCCCGAGAATGCAATCATAGACATATAAGCTTGCATATAATAAGCCCCTAATGCGTAAAATAGACCAATTACTCCAGTAAGAAAGATGGGATATTTTTTAGCAAGGATTATGCAACCTAAAATTAGGATTAATATTATTCCAGTAATGATAAAAAATTTGATTCTGGTTGATATTTCTGTTATATTACTTTGAGCGTTTGATAAATCTGCGAGCCAGATAAAAAATGGCATAGCAATCATAAACCCTATTGATATTTTTGCCCATATATTTAATTTCTCACCAAGTTTCTTTTCGCCAAATATAACTAAAACTATCATACCTATGTTCATAACGGGTTGTACAACACTAATTCCAACCCAACTCATTGCGATAATAAATGGGATCACGCCTATTAATCCCACAATCAAACCAATAACCCATTTCCTGTCTGTGAACATAGTGCGAAGAGAATATTTCATATTTGAAAATGAGACTTCATGTTTCATATTTGATAAAGCTTCTTTATGGATAACCGGGACCAGATTAAAGCATATTCCTGCTAAAACAGCAAATAATATGCCAAAGATATATTCAACAGAAGCCATTAAAATTTAAAACGAAACGAACTTAAAGAATATTTGTGAATAGTTGTGATTAGTTGAGAATATATGGACACTGAATGGCTAAAAAAGAACGGCTGGGTAATATTTGGAATTGGTTTAATACCAATTAATTTAGTTTGCTTAATTGGAGCCATGATTAGCAGAAACCCGTATGAGGCATTATGGATTTCACATTATGCAGGACTACTTGGAGCAATTGTTCTTATTTACAGATTTAAAAAACCAATATTGAATGGAATCTATTCTTTTCTATTTGTTTTTCAAGTTGGCTCTTCATTTATGCACATAATTAATCCCGTGCCATATATTAATTATTTAGATACATTCTATTGGTTGAACCACCTTCCGCATCTTGTAGGAATATATCTTCTTATGAAGAAAGATTTTGATGTAAAAGGAGTCCATTTTGGATTAATATTCATGTTATTTTTAATAAATTTGACTTTTCAAATACTGTTTATCAACTCACAAGAATCTCTTGGAATAAACACAGTATATCGGGAATATCATATCTTTATTTTAATTTCTGCAGTAATTTGGTATGTTTTTCTGATAATCATTGATATCTATAAGAAGAAGAAAAAAATGTGAAGTCAAAGAGATTTTTTAAAATTTAATTTCTATTTAGCTTCTTTATTGCCTGAAAACAACGAATTCAAACGCAGGTAAATATAAGAAATTAAGATAAGATGAATCGCCCAACATGCTAAAATTCCAAAGTACAACACAACTCTTCCCAGTAATAATCCAAGTAAAAAACTATAAATGATATAAACTAAAGTGATTGCTGGGTTTTTATATGCAATTAAGATGTGAATATGGTATAAACCAAAAATCCCTGCAGAAATAAAAATTGCATTAAAGATTGATGTATTTTCAAGCAGTAAATTAAAAACTATTCCCCTAAAAAGAAGTTCTTCACAAAGTAAAGTTAAGGGGTATGTAACCAATAAAGAATAACGATTCATGCTCCTTATAGTAACAATGAAAGAAAGTTTTGAAACATCATCTATTTGTTTTTTATTAACAATGCTTATTATACCCTCAGCAATAATAATAAGTGCAATAATCCCTCCAAATATTATCGAGCTTTCAATATAGAAATCTAAACCATCATTAATTTTAGGATAATTCTCCAATCCAATCCAGTAAGGGCGAAATTGTTCAACAATAAAAAACAAGAAACTTAAGATAATTGCTAAAAAAGGGATTGCCAAGCCCTTTATTCTATCGAGTTGAGAATTTGAGATTGATTCAGTTGTTTCTTTTGGTGATTTTCTTGTTAGATCTAATTCTGGATTGTGTTTTATTTTATTTCACCATTTATTTGTTTTGGATGTTTTAGATTATTAAAAGTTTTATTTCAAAAATATAGAGAGATTTTGTAAAAAATAGGATTATATCTCCCTAATCTTAATTTTCTTCTTTAATGATTGAGAATATGAGAAATTTAAAAGATTTTGATTTCTTAAAATAAATTTACCCCCAATTCCTTTAAACCCTTCTATAATCCCCGAAATATTCTTGGGTTTTCCACTTTTTGAATAATTAACCTTAGCTTCCGAAATAGCATGAAGAGTAAAGAGTGGATTTCCTAAAACATCCAAAAATCGTTGAGCTTTTTTATCACCAACATCTACTAATCCTTCAA
Organism: Promethearchaeum sp.; assembly: GCA_030611625.1. Classification (GTDB taxonomy): domain Archaea; phylum Asgardarchaeota; class Lokiarchaeia; order Sigyniarchaeales; family Promethearchaeaceae; genus Promethearchaeum. The sequence goes on from JAUWPK010000002.1 coordinate 9,253, forward strand.
GGAAATATTTTTGGTCTTTAGCTGTAATTTCCTCGCTTAAGGACTCTTTATCAATTTTGGGAATAATATCGGGAAAATATCCCTTAGATTGCTCTAATTTTGCAATTTCAACAATAACTTTAGCAGTTTCAAAGGCGTCTTTTGTTGGAATAATAGGAATGTTCATTTTATATGTAGCATATACCAAAGCCCCGTAGATCGAACTTTCCTTAACAAATTTCCTGAATGTTTTTTCTAAGGATTCAATAATCAATATTGGAAATTGAAAAACATTCTTTAATTTGGACAGTTGTTGAAAAAACCGTGTATCAAAAATTGAAGAAACAAGATCATCCCCTCTCTTTCGTTCGATTGCACAGCGCGAAGAAACGATGTAATCGCCGAAATCCAGAGTTTCAATACTAAGGTCGCATTCTAAATTATCAAAAGCACTTCTAATTTCACCTCGTTCCCTTTCATCTAAAATTATTTTTGGAGATGAAGGTGAATTAGAGATTTTATTGTTCATTAAAAAATTGCACCCTAAACATTTATTTACTGTATAATTAAAATCATTTTTGAGGATGAGTGATAATCTGAATTCGACTAAATTACATGCAATTATTGACGAAGACTCATATGAAAAGTTCCAGAATTTGATAGATCAATTGGAAAAACTCGATTTTTATATAGAAAAGAAAGAAATCGGTAAAAATTTCGTCCAAATCCCTCCTAATGGCGGTGTTTTAATCTTAAAATCAAAGAACTTGGATGGAAAATCTCTTTTGTCAAATATGGACAAAAAAATAAAGGAATTTTCTAATCTAATACCGAATGGTGTAATTATCTTTGAAAATTTCAACAGATTGGGTGTAAAAAAGAGAGAATTAGTTCAAAAGATATTGTTTAAGCAAATTCTTAACTCAGAATCGACATTTAACGGGATTATCCCCACAAGAAATCCATCAGAAACTGCATTATGTATAAAAAGCATAGCAAAAAGGGAACAAATTGAAGATCTTCCACCAATATTAAGTAGAATAAAACGAAAATCAAAGTATCTTTCAGATTACCAAATTTTTTTTATTGAAGGGTTACTCCAATGTGGAACAAAAAAAGCAAAAGCCCTTCTGAAGGTTTTCGATAGCCCACAGGAGATTATCAATGCAATTCTCTATGATCCAGTTAAAATATCAGAAATAAAGGGATTTGGCAAGAAATTTATTGGTATTAATCAAAAACTTCTTCAAAATAATCTAAAATAACAACTTTTTTTTAGTTTAGACACAAATCGATATTTATGCAAGATCCAATTCAGCATTATGAAGTAGGATGTAAATTTTGGATTAAAGGATCAAATGATTTTACTATGGGCCCAGGTGATGTCCAATTAATAAAAAAACTAATAGAATTCAATAACCTTACAAAAGCTGCCACAGTTTGCCATTATTCCTATAAATATGCTTGGAAAAAGATTAAAAATATTTCTGAAAAAACCGGTAAAGCAATCGTCAATAGCCACAGAGGAGGTAAAGGTGGTGGTGGAGAAGTAATGGTTACTTCTTGGGGGAAACATTTGATTTTTCTTTTTGAAAGTGCTGAAAAACAGCTGAATAAAACAATCAGTGAAATTAATGCTGAATTTACAAAAAACATTTCTGAGAAACATTTTTAAGAAAGATTTTAACGAAAAAAATTATAAAATATTAATATAGAGGTATTTTTGAATATGAACAGCGGAGTCACCGACATACACGAACCAAAATCTGATGAGGAATATACTGTAATAATTGACATGGGACAAGGTAATACAAAAGTTGGTTTTGCCGGTGATGAGAAGCCACTTATGTTTCCTACCGTCTGTGGAAAACCAAAATATCAGCAAATGATGGCAGGGGTTACTGCGAAAGAAATTTACGTTGGCGATGACACAAAAAGAATGAGAGGAGTTCTCAGATTATCCTATCCTATAAAGCGTGGGACAGTTATGGATTGGGATAATTATTATGCCATATTAAATCACATATTTTATAATACTCTACGTGTTAAAGATGCAAAAAATTGTAATGTAATTTATTTAGTTCCTCCCTTAACCCCTCCTGAAACTTATCAATATTTTGCAAGAGTTTTATTTGAAACACATCAAGTTAAGTCCGTTGCAATACTCGATACTGCAACAACTGCTATATTTTCTATTGGTGAAACAACGGGACTATCTATTGATATAGGTTGCGGATTGTGCACTATATGTCCGGTAATGAATGGCCGAATTTTTGAACCAAGCGTTCAAAAGCTTAATTTGGCAGGTATGGATGTAGAGGATTATTTGGAGAAACTGCTAACACAATACGGAATTTTTAAAAAAAGGGAGATTATCCAAGATATTAAGGAAAAAACCTTAAAAATTTCTTTAGATCCTAAAAAGGCTTCTCAAGATCCTTCATACAATATGAATTATGTCCTTCCAGATGGAGAAAAGTTGGAATTAAGTGCTAATTTTATCATCATGGCAAGTGAAATCATATTTAACCCAATTTTAGTCGGAATCAGTGGAAAAAGCTTGCAAAATGCAATAATCGATTCGATTCGTGCTACTGATCGAGCATATTGGCGACAATTATTAAATAAAATTGTTCTTTCAGGAGGAACCTCCTACATAAGTGGATTAAAGGAGAGATTAGAAGCCGAAATCAAGAAAAATCTATTTGAACTGGGAGAATTACCGCCCTTGGTTGAGGAGAAAGCTAATATTCTTGTACCAGAACCAGTGAAGGGAATTTTAACACCCAAAGAAAATTTAAAATCTATGATTCAAATTATGGGAAAAGATAGAATTCCGGAAAATTGTTCTAGGTGCGGAGAGTTATTAGAAAAATCTAGTGAATTTTGTCCATCTTGTGGCGCAAAGATCACTCAAAAACAAATCGAAATAATGGGTGCAACTCTAGAATCATATCCTACAATGTGTTCTAAGTGTTTCCAAAAATTGGACGGAGTTATTTCCGTCTGTCCTTATTGTAATAATCAGTTAAAACCTATAATCCATGAAGAAAAATTAGATCGTAAAGAAAAGAAATTAATCAAAAAAACATCCGTTTCTGAAAAAGAATTGAAAGAATTATCATTACAAGTGGCGAGTGAATACGGTGGTTTTGATGAAATTGATGACAAAATATCTTCCCCTCTTAACAAGTTAAATATAAACAAACCAAAATCAGATGAAATCATTCAAATTGATTTATATGATGACAGGTATTACGCATCTTTCAAAGGCGCATCAATTTTAGGGTCTTTACCAAGTTTTAAGAAATTTTTGGTCGATAAAAGCACTTTCGATGCAAACCCTGATTCTGTAAAAGTAGATTTCGAAAAAATAATAAATCAATGAGGTAGTTTTTTGAACCACTATTTTTTTAATATTTGAACCACTATTTTTTTTAATATTTGAATAGGTTTTAGAAAAATGAAACGACATAGTATTATACCTTATTTATTCTTATTGATGTTCATAATATCCTCGGTCTCAATTGATTATTCGGTAGCGACTTCAAGAAAAGATTTGCTTGAAGAGTTCTGTATCTCAAACCAAACTGAAACCGGTGGTTTTACAGATTATAATAATGGAACAGACGTAATTACAGAATTTACATCTTTAGCAAATTTGTTCATTTTGTATGAAATCGATCCAACATTAACAAAAATTGATAAATCCAAGTCAGAATTTTGGTTTATAGACCGATTAGATGATTTTATTACAACAACTACTACCGATAAAAACATTCCAAATGCTTATTATGCTTTGGAAGGTTCAATTTATTTAAATGCTACATCCAATAATACCGCAACTGTTGATGAATCGATTATAGAGTTGAATAATCATTACAATGAAACCAGTCACGGATATCATGGAGGAAATTCTCCTATTCCTACATTAAGTAATACCTATTATGCAATCGAATTTCTTTATTTAGCAAGTAATATTACAACTTCCGCAAATTTAAGTACAATTGAGTCAACAGAAATAGCTACTTTCATATTATCTTGCTGGGATAGCGAAAATAATGCATTTGCAGGAAGCCCGGGAGGACAAGCGAACCCTATTGATTCATATTTTGCAATTCAAACCTTAATTAGACTTGAAAAATTAGATCTATTTAATTATGGAGAAGAATTAACCGATTTTATTGATGATTTCTACTGTAATGACCCTGTATTTGAATCCCATTACGGAGGATATTCACATATCCCTAATTCACCTTCGTCCAGCTCATTAATGATGACATATTATTGTGTTAGTATACAAAACTTCTTAAATTCTTCAAAAATGAATAATGAAACGACTCTTAGCTGGATCTTGTCCCGTCAAAGCCCTTATGATCACGGATTTAATGATGTTCCCAGTGTTTCTGGTATTGAATACTCTTCTGCAAAATTATCATATTATGCAGTTAAATCAATTCTGATCTTTGAAGAAAGCGCTTTTGGAGATAAAAATGCAGATTTAATGAATGAAGAACTCTGGGATTTAAGAACCAGTGGTTGGTTAATTGCTGCAATTGTTGTAGGAAGCTTAGGATTAGCCGCACTTGCAGGTTATGGTATTTATAGATATAAAAACCGAATTTAGAATTTTTTTTCAATTATTTCTATATTACATCATTTTTCTATTTCTATAAATCTCTTAAGATAAGATAGAATGATTATATCTATGTTTGGAAGATATTTTCTTAAAACATCACGAATAAAATCAGGATCATATCTTTCATTCCTATTATAAGACATATCAATATATCCTGACCCACGCTGCAAATAATCTGAAGAAGCGACTGAATACCATTTTTCTTCATCCAGAGGTTTATCATCAATAGATATTGAAATAATTTTACAAGTATTTTCAGATTCGGGATTCAAATATACTTTAACATTATTTGAGACAGCAAGGTTTCCCAGATATTTTCCTCTAAATCCCGCTCCACTACCATCTTGCATTTGAATTTCTTTGACCAATGATTTTTCTAATGATTTCCTAATATCTACTCCCTTTAGTTCAAAATATGTTGGATTTAAGGGAGAAGGACTAGTTTTATGAAGGAGGAGTTTTGAAATAGTTCCTTTTTCCAAACCATTATTTAAAATTCCACTATTGATAATACTGATATCACTGTGGAAAATATCTCTTAAAGAATCCGCTAAGAAATTTGATAGAGGATTTTCTTCTGTTAGGGAATGAGGAAGTGCCATTTTTAAGTAGAAAAGGGGTTTCGACATATTTTTCTCTGCTATTTTTGAAAACTTATTAATTATTTCAACAATTTTTGGATCTGGGATAAAATTCTTACTTGAAATAAGTGATCCTTTAATATTTTTTATGTGTAGATTATCATCCAATTCAATATCTAAAATTCCAAGATTCTCGCCATATTTTCCAGTTTGGCATATTGTAGTATTATTTACTAAAACGGGTTCTTTGAGGGCATCATGTGAATGCCCCCCAATAATAATATTTATGGAAGGAAATTCTTCTGCTATCTTTTTATCAAATTTTAATCCTAAATGTGAAATAAGAATTTTAAGATTAAATTCATGATTCTTATAGTTGGAAAGAACTCGATGAATTTCTTCAATAGGATCCTTTGTTAACATATTAAACAGTTTATAAAATCTGTTATATGAGGGAGAACTTGCAGTTACACCGATTAAAAGTATTTTTACCTTATTAATTTCTAAAATTGTAGAATCTTTTAGGAAATTCAATTTATTACCTTCGATATCATATATATTGCATGTTAAAACTTCACATTCTGAACTTTCTGCTATATGTTTTCCATTCTCTATACCAGAAAAACCCTCATTATTACCAAAAATGCGCGCATGAAATCCTATTTCATTTAATATTGCTGAACTGATTTCACCTTGAGTGCCTTCCGTTTCAATTCTCATAAAATCAGCATTATCTCCGGCATCGAGTAAAATTGAATTAGAATCTTTATATTTCTCAATTGCTGTTGCAATTTTTGCTAATTTTTCAAATCTACTATGTATATCGTTTATATGGAAAATTTTTAGCTTTTGTATCTTCATTAAATCATTAATTACTTATTTTTAAAATAATTTTACCACTTATGGATCCAATTATTCTCGATGGTCGCTCTTTATCAAAAAAAATCACAGATAATTTAAAAGAAAAAATCGAAGTTGCGACGGAAAAGTATGGTCGTCCACCTTGTTTGGCAACTATTCTTGTTGGAGAAGATCCAGCCAGTAAAGTATACGTTAACATTAAAAATAAGACTTGTGAAAGAATAGGGATTATTACTATTAAAAAAAATTTTACATTTGATATTAAGATTGACCAATTATTCCAGGAAATAAAAAATTTAAATAAGAATCCTAAAGTGGATGGAATTTTAATTCAAATGCCTCTTCCAGAAAAATTACGAAAATATGAATCTAAAGTTATGGCTCTAATTTCACCAGAAAAGGACATAGATGGATTCCATCCGAATAGTATCGGATTAAATATGCTTGGAAATGAGAAATACGGCGCATGTACTCCTAAGGGCATGATAAGATTATTAGAAGAATATGGAATCAACATAGACGGCGAAGAAGTTGTCATTATTAACCGAACTCCTGTAATCGGGAAACCCTTGGCAATGATGTTTATTAAAAGACATGCTACAGTGACAATTTGTCATAGTCATACTCGAAATTTAGATTTTCACTTAAAACGGGCAGACATTATCGCTGTTGGAGTAGGCCGTATAAATTTTGTAACACCAGAAAGGATAAAAAATGGTGCTGTTATCTTGGATGCAGGAATAAACTATAATGAAAATGGTAAATTAGTCGGTGATGTCGATTTTGAATCTGTAAAACCAAAATCTAAAGCAATTACACCCGTTCCTGGAGGAATAGGTCCAATGACAATTGCCATGTTGATGGAAAATACATATCTTGGTTATATAAATCATGTAAGTAATTAAATTTGGAAGAAAAAAAATTCTAAAAAAGGTTCATTAAGCATATTATCAACAGATTAAGATTCTCTTTTTTTAAGTTTGAAGAATATAATTTATTGTGGCTGGATTAGCTGGAATTATAAAATTTAATATCGAAAACGAACTACACGGTATTTCAAAAGAATTATATTATCTTTTATTCGGATTACAAAATCGCGGGCAAGCTTCTGCCAAAGCAATAACACAAATGAAGAATCCAAGCAATAAAGTTTACTATTATAGCAATGGTGTTAAATACGTTACCTTGGAGAATATTGATTCTACTCACTTTATTTATGCTGAACGAAAAGGAGATGGAATAGTTCGTGAACTTTTCGGTAATAAAGTAATTTTGGATTTATACGGGGAATCCGGGATAGGAGGGGTTAGCAATTATCAAGTATATAAAAGTGCTTCACTCCCTTATAGATATAAAATGGTAGCAGTGGGAAAAGATGGGTTTTTGGAAAATAGTGAAGAAATAAAACAATTTTTAGTAAAGCAGAATATTCCATTTAAGAAAGAAAGCAGTGAAGTAGAAATCTTCTCAAAATTATTCCATTATCATTATTTACAATCTTCTTCAGGAGCAGAAGCAATGAAACGATGTGTTTTGGGTTTCAATGATACACCCGGGATAAAAGGATTGATTTCAGCTTTAGCATTAATACCTAGTGGAATTGTAGCTTTTAGTAATGGAAAACCTCTTGGATATATTTACTCTTCAGATGCAGTATATTTTGCTAGTGAAAGTGCCGGTCCTTGGAGTTTTTTCAAAGAGATGAATAGTGAGAATTTTAGCGAATATTGGCATGATATTGAACCAGGTGAAATTTTTGAATTTAACCGGGATGGAACATTCCATAAAGATACATTCAAGACCTCAAATAAAATGTGCTCATTTGAATGGGCATATTTTGCTCGCCCCTCTACTGTAATATATAATGAAGAAGCAGGTGATGTACGAAAAAAAATTGGGAAACAATTAGTTCCGAAAATTTTTGATAATATTCGAAAATCGGGTGGTAATCCAAACGATTGTATTGTTGTTCCAGTTCTTGATTCAGGAAATTGGTACGGTATTGGAGTTTGTGAAGGATCTAAGCTATCTTTTATCCCTGGACTTTATAAAAATAAATATTCTTTGAAATCGTTCATTCTTGATTATCAAGAAAATCGCGATCAAGAAGTTCTTATTAAACATATTCCCAGTGTTATCCAATTGAGAGATAAGGAAATCATATTGGTTGATGATAGTATCGTTAGGGGGACAACAATGAGAATTATTGTCGAATTTGTTAAGAAAAAAGCAAGACCATCGAAAATTCATGTAGTTGCTGGGTACCCTGAAAAAAGATATGCATGTCCATATACATCTGAAGGAAAAGATAAATTAATTGCAAATGAAATGACAACGGATATGATTCGTGATAAAATAGGAGCAGATACTTTAACTTATGGAGAACATCACATGTGGCATGGAATTCTTGGAGATGATTGTTGCTATAAATGTGAAAAAAGAGTAGAAGATTAATCCAGAAAAAAAGATTTGGTTCTTATTCATCTAGAATATCTTTAGCACATTCAGGACAATAACTGTGGGAAAATTTCGCTTCAGAATGGTTATCAATATACGTTTCCATTTGATGCCATGTTCCATATTCATCTCGGATTTTTTTACAGAGAGAACATATTGGTAGAAAACCTGAAAGAACTTTAATTTCAGATAATACATCTTCTACTCGTTTTTCAAGATTATCAGAATATGATTTTAGCTGAATTGACGCAATTTTAAGTTGTGTAACCGTTGCTATTAGATATAAATTAGTAATTGATATTACAAACAAGAAAAATTGAGTCATAATTAACGAATCATAAAGATTATTTTCAAAAAAGGGGCTATTTCCAATAACCAAACCAGTAATGGCAAAAATATATATAACTAATATTTGAATTACTGCAAATCTTGGAGAAAATCGAATAACAGCCCAAATAATAAAAGGAATGATAATATACGCGAAATTTACGGATTCAAAAATAGGAGATATACCTAAGAGAAAAAATACATAAAAAAGTCCTGTTAAAAATAAAAATAAAATCATTTCGAGAATTCTTTCTTTTTTCCAAGAATAATAATCTTGTACTTCGAGTAATATTAATACTGGAGAAATAATGATGATTCCAGTAACATTTGAGAGCCACCAATCAAAAATTCCATGAAAAATCAATGCGTTATTAAAATCAACCCTAATAAAAAGACTTAAGCCAATTGCTAATGCACCAATTATACATACTAAGTGGACAATTAAGATATATCGAAACAAATAATGCAATTTAAAAAAGATCTCTTTTTTCGAGCAGAATTTTTCAAGAAGATAAACACACAATAAAGGTTGTATTGTATTTACGATAGATACGAGAATGATAGATAAGAGTGAGAATCCCCAAGATATTACTTCCGAATCTAAGAGAAATAATAAAGCTTCAAAAGCAGTTCCAAAAAAGATTCCAATTGCATATTTCCGATTTCTACCTAAGAGAACAGCAAGATTGAAACCGGCAGGTAAATAAATCGGTAGAACCATACCTTCCATATTAAATTTAAGTAAATAACTTAATTTCCCTAAAATTAAGACAATTAATGCAATCAATATATTATAAAAGGTAAATTGCACATATGACTTTCGATTCCGAGATTTATGGTTTTCAGAACCCATTAATTAACAATTCAACTTAATTTATTATATAGATTTTTATTTAAAATTATTTGATCATTCTGGTTTTACTAAAAATGCTTTGATGCGTAATTTTTCAAATAATCGAGTTGAAGTAGATTTGATTAAACAACATGTATCAGCACCACTCCCAGTTCCTCCTACTGAAATAACATCTTCTCCTACATCTACAGCACCAGCATCACAAGCCATCAGAACAATCTCCATTACAACTTTAATACCTTGACACATAACCGTTCTTATTAATCGAGCGAACATAGTTGTATTGTCATATTGCTGATATTTTCTGAGAAGTGAACTTCCCACCCCTGAAAAAGCCAATACTCCTGTTATCACTTTTATTCCTTGTTTTTCCAATTCATTTCTTAATTTTTCTGGAAATTCTTGTTCCAATCCTTCTCTAAACCCGTAGTTATGGGTAACAACTATCAATTCATAAATAGAAGGGTCAAAAATACTAATTGCTTGGCTAATTGTATATCCTCCTGTTGAAGCAATTACAATTTTTTTAATATTTAGTAGATCTGCATTAATTTTTGCAAGTTCCAAAGTTTCTTCTGTATTTTCTTTTCCAGGAGAATCGAATATTTTAAATTTTAATTCTGGCATTGTTATTCACTTGTTACGTAAAGATAATATAATTATCCTCAAGAAGTTTTTTCTCCTTAGAATTATCTTGATATATTTAATTCTTATTTTAAGAGAGGTGGTTCCTGCATGGAGAATTTTCTGGAGCAATCTTAGAAATTATGGGACCGACTATTAACGCTCCAATAACGGGAAGAAATAATAAACCAAGATTGTAATTTCCAACTTTAATAGTAATTAATGGTAATAAGAAGTCTATGAAAAAATACTAGATGCTATCAATCGAAATGCGTAGAAGTATAGCAACTACTCCACCTAAAGCACCAATAATTGCAGTAAATAAATATATCTTCAACCAATAGTCAACATTTCTTCTACTTGGTCGGTCCGTTATTTTGGTTGATGGATTCACCATAAATCCTCCAAATTCTTTAATAAATTGGAAAAAAAAGATTAGATATTGCCAAAAACTAAGAATTTCTTGTCGCTCCCAAGAGAGTATACTTGGAAAGTTCTTCCTTTTTTGGTTTCACAATTCAAAACTAGTACAGGAAAGAGATAAATTGGCAATCTTATATTAATATCTTCCTTTTTTGATGATTGCTTCCACTCTTTACTCGCTTCCTTCACAGTCTTTCCAATTTCTTTAGAATAATAACCTAAACTGGGTTCAATAAATTTCTGATCTAAATCCTTTTCAGGTTTACGGATTATAATAGCTTCCACTTGTTCAATTGCGTCATGAATTTCTTTGCCCATTTCCTTTTCTAATCCCGATAATTTTATCGATGATAAGAGAACAGGGTCAGATTCGTGCTCTTTTTTAAACGGAACAGGTTTAATTTGATATGTGAAAAAGATTCCATACCCTTTGCAGTCAGAACACTGAATTATCCCCTGCCCATCGCAATATTTACAAGATACTTTCCCAGTTCCACCACATTTAGCACATGTAATTTTACCTGAAGCCATGCAAACATTGCATTTTACTTCAATATTTTTCTTAGTTTTCTCTTGTTTTTCATTAATTACTGTAATCTCGAGATTTACTTTCCCAGTTCCCTCACAAGCTTTACATTTTGTCTTTTCTACATTTCCGCCGCAATCAGGGCAAGGAATGAGTTTAGATCCTTCACATTTTTTACAAGAAACCCCTCCTAGACCATTGCAGCGACTACAATTTTGCTTTTGGAGTGTTTTGTAAAATGGTACCTCTGAAGAGCCTTTCCAGTCAGATTTAATAGGATAACCGTTAATATTGTAGAACTTTTCTTTTTCAACATCCCTGACTGATGCTTTTTCCGTTTTAATTTTTTCTTTCGATGGTTCAATATCGATTGACTTCTCTAAATAAATTACAATTGCTTTTTCTACACTTTTTACAAATTCAGCAGCAGTAATATTATCCAATTTAAACACAGCACCTTTAACGCCATAATGCTTTTCTAATTTCTGTGCTTTTGCGTTTTTTTGTTTCCAATTCTCCCAGATAACATCTGGATTGGCCGATTTTATTGAAATATTTCCCATTTTTTTTACATCTAATTCTCTTAAAATTTTTTTTATTGCTTTTTGTTATTTGGTTTTTGAACTTTAATATCTTTTCCATGTTAATATATCACTGCAATTATTGTTCAACATGATTTAAAGAGGATATTGTAATTTTTTTTAGGTATAAGTATAAAATTGTGTTTTTCTTTTAGGTTTACAATTTTTTATGCTTTTTATTATTAAAACTTAAGCGGATTCTTTATTACATCTTTCTCTAATTACAAAATATGAACTGGAAGCGATTAATAATTAGTATTCCTCTTGGAATGTTAATGGGAGTAATTTGCATTATTGGACTCTCTCAACGAATTCCTACGGGTGGTGTAGATCCAAGTAATTCAATTTACCTTTGGGGTGCTTGGTATGAACGCGTTATAATGGGTGTAATGATTGGATTTGCAGGTGAACTAGTAATTTTTAAATCAAAAAGAAATTTGCTTAACGCTTTTGTTCGAGGAGCAATTCTTGGGTTGTTTACTTCTGCAGGATATGGATTTCTCCAACAATTTATTGATTTACCCTTTTTCTTTGCTGGGATTATATTTGGTGGAACAATTGATATTATTGCAACGTATTTTAGTAGCGGTAAAATTGATTGATTTGTATTAAAATTTTTACATTTTTGCTTTTTTTTGGTTTTTTAACTCATTTAGCTTTTGGTCGAATTAAAAATCGAATTTTGCTTTAGATTTTTAAAAAACATTTATATTAATTTGAAAATCAGATATAAATATTGTTTGAGCCTAATTATTGATAAGATTCATAATTAGGACAAAAAATGGAATTTATATGACTATTTATCATATTTAATTGGTTTTTCTTAAAAGATTCTACATTTATTTTTTCTGAATTCTTCAAAAAAGTCAAAATTTTTAGCGATTCATTATATTCATATTCAATTTTAGCGTAAATTCTATATAATTCAAGTTTCTTTGCAATTTTTTGTGCTTGAGCTATTAATTCTTGATATTGCTCAAGATCGAAATTGAAAATAGAGATTTTCGCTTTTATTAATAAAGACTCGACATATATTGAATGAGAATATGTTTCTTCAGATATTTGAATTAATTTTTCAATATAGTATTGTAGATCACTCAAGATTGTAGGATCGTCCATTTTCTCCATTTTTACTATTAAAATATTACATAAAGTCACTAAAGACATTACAGTAATATCATGGTAACGAATTTTATCATGGATAATGGCTTCTAAATTGCTTTCAGCTTTATTATAGTTATCGTATCCTCCCTTTGATTTCAAAATTAAAGCTTCTGCTAGAAGAAATCGTTGAAGAATTATTTTATTTTTATCTCTCTGTTTATTTTGTCTTAATTTAGCTAAATACTTATTAGCATTTTTATAATCGTTCATTTCTAGTAATACAGCAATAATTGGAACCAAAATCTCTGAAATTTGAAAAATGTCATTTAGATCTTCAGATATTTCTAAAGCATTTTTAAGAAATTTTAAAGATTTTTTATATTCTTTTTTATGCCAAAGTACTTCTCCAATATTTTGAGAGGCTACCTGAATTCCTTCCTTATATTTAGTAAAAGTATCTATTTCAAGCGATTTTGTCATAAATTCTAAGCTTTCGTTAAGTTCACCTAATTGTATTAATATCGCACCGATATTATTACCAGTCTTTGATATACCCCTAGTATTATTTATATCTTCATATATTTCGTAAGAATGTTTCAAATTGGATAAGGCTCTTATTAGATCACCTCTAGCATTATATATCACCCCAATATTATTATAGGCGTGAGCAAGATCCATTTCCTTGTTTAATTTTATTCTGATTTTTAAATTAAATTTAAAATAATCTAAAGCTCTGTCTAATTCACCAGTTTGCCAGTAATAACCTCCTCTTAGAATGATAATATCAGATGTTTTTTCTAGGATTTCATTTTGTGAGATTTTTTTCAGATTAATTATATTTAACTTATTTTCAGCGATTTCAATATTTTGTAAAACTTCTTCCCGTTTTCCCATTGAAAAGAGGATTTTAGCTTTTTCAATTAAAATGTCCACTTCAAACACGGGATCAGAAATAATTTTCTTATTTGCTTGTAATTTAATCGCAAGATTTAATCCTTCTTTATATAATCCCAATTTTTCTAAAAACTGTAATTTTCTAATTTTTATTTTGGTTTTCTCATTAAAATTTAGATCTTTTCGTTTTTCATATTCTACAATTTTAGATAAACCCTCTATAAAGAGACTTTTTTCAAACAACGTTTCCAGTATTCTTAGTTCTTCCATTATTGTAACAATCCTCCAAATTTAAATGATTATTCAAAATTATTATTTAATAAAGATAAAATAATTACCCTTAAAACCTTGGCGGTTTTCTTTAGAATATTGAATCTATTTAGAATATAATATATTAACCCCTTTTTTCCAGAGAAAAAAGGGAAATCGGACAAAAAATTTGATTAAAATATAAAAAGGTATTCTAACTTAATAAAAAAGAAGTTTTTTGTCGTTAAATAAAAATTTGAAAAAAATCATTTAAATTATCTTATTTGTTTTCTAATGCTTCAGCTTTCTTCTTTTTAGCTTCTTCCACTCGAGCTTCACAACTACGAAGATTGTGTTCTGCTGAACGAATCGCATCTTTATATGTTTTATGAGCCTTCTTTAAAGCTTTATAGGCTAAAAAGATATCACGATCCAGATCTGCGTCATCTTCTTTAGAGTTATAAATATCTTCTTTGGTTTCTTGAGCTTCACGAGTCACAGTATAGTTATCTTTTGCTTGATTGAGAATATTTATCACTTCAGCTAGATTTTTTTTCTCTTTTTCTAAGGTTGTTTCAGCATTTTGGCGTTCAACTAAAGATTGCTCCTCTCCTTCTTTGTCATCAGTTGCATTTCTAAGGTCCATCTTAACATTGGTCAATTCTTTTTGAGCTAGTTTTACCTCTTTATCTGCAAAATCACTTTCTTCCTGAGCTAATGTTTGATTATCTCGCTTTTCTTCATAAATTTTTTGAGGTTCAACAAGAGATTCTGTTAATTCTTGCATTTTTTGTTCGACTTCATCAAGTTGTTTTTGTATTGCAGGTAGATCTGGTTGATTTTCGACGAGCTGGTCCAAAGTCTTTTGAGCTTTATTAACCTTAGATTGTGCACTCTTCGCATCCTTTAGTTCTGCGTTATACTGTTTAATTTTTACTTCAGTGGTGTTAATTGCATCTAACACAGTATCTACATTGGCTTGATCTACAGGATCTTGCTTTTTCAAGACTTTTAGTTCCGACTTTTTCTCTTTTAAAAATGACTCTGCTTCTTTTAATTTACTATCTCCTTTAGAAACGGAAATTACTTCGCTTTGGATCATTTTTGCTTCTTCTAATGAATCCTTAGCACCGTCAAGTTCTTGCTGTTGATTATTTGCTTTTTCATATAAGGATTTGATCTTCTTATATTCCTTTTGAACTTTCACCAATTCTTTTTCAACCTGATCCAGAACTGATTTCGCATCTTCTGTTTCTTTTTTGGCTTCTTTTAACACAACTTCCTTTTCCTCAAGGATTTTAACTTTTTCTGCAAGTATTTTCTCTGAATCGGTTACAGTATCTTGAGCTGCTTTCATCTGATCTTCAAATAATTGAATATCTTTTTCAATTTCGTCAACAGTTTTTAAAGTACCAAGAAAATCAGTAGCGGTTTGAACTTCCTTTGAAGCATTATCATATACAACTTGTGCCCTTGATAATTTTTCTTCTGCTTCCCTTTCTTCTTGTCTTGCCTTTTCTAGTTCAACATAACTAAGGTTTTCTATTTCAGCGGTTTCAATTAATATTAGAGCTGAATCTAATAAAGGCTGTGCAGCTTCAGCGCGTTCTTTGAGCGAAACTACATCCGATTCCAAAGCTTCAATTGTTCTTTCTATTTCTTTAACATTTTGTTGAATTTCTGAAAATCGTGCTCGCTTGGATTTAGCATCTTTAAGTTTGGTATTTGCTTCATCCCATTCAGGTAATAACTTTTCAATAGTTGATTTTGTGCTTGTTTTATCTGCATTAACCTTCTTGATTTGAGATTTTAGATTGTTGTATTCTTTAAGCGAATTCTTATAATCTTCCTTATTCTCTTTTATTGATTCTTCATCTAAAGAACCATCTTCAAGATAAACATCCTCCGGTTCGAGTGGTTCCATTAAACTTGAAAAATCATGTTCTAAACCTTCTAATTTGGTTTCTTCTTCGGAAAGTTTACTTTCAAGTTTTTTCTTCTTTTCATCGATAGATGTAAAATTATTCTCAATTGTAGAATCAAGCTCATCGACTTCTTTTTGTGCAATTTTTTCATTTTTTATCAATTCTACAAGTTCTACTTTGGAGTTTTTAAGATTTTCAACCGCTTCTTCATATTTCGCTTTTTCCATGCCCGCTTCCTTTAAGTTTCTCTTAGCAACCTCTAACTTTTCGGGAGCTGATTTATCTTCCTCAGCTTCTTTTAGAGTGTCAATAACTGCATCTTCTTCTTCGCCCCCTACAATTACAATTTTCTTTTCCAACATGTAATCATTCAAAGTTGCTGTAATGATTTCTTCATTTTCAATTGTTTGCAGCAGTCTATCTTTATAGCGTTGACTAATCTCAATTAGCATAGCTTTAGTCTCTGGAGTAGTATAGGATGATTTCCTTATTAGTCCTCGTCTTTCCATAATCCATTTACTATACCAGAAATAAAATCCTAGATACACAAATGACACAATTACACCCGTTCCCAAATTTAATACGAGTTGACTTGTCCCACTTGCAATTAAAGACCATTGTCCACCCCAATATGATGTAACGAAAATAAACAGGATAATTACTAAATTTAATTTTGTAATCTTTGTACTTTGAACTGATTGAATTTTTTTGCCAAAGCCACGTACTAAATTTAGAATTGTGATAACCATCAACAATATACTGGTAATCCAGTCGAATATTTGATAATACCATTCTACTGACACTTCGGTTTCTCCGGTTGTTATTGCTATTGTGATATATGTATTAATGATTAGGAAAAGCTTGATCCAGAGTAAAAACCAGAAAATTATATAGAACACTCCTGAATATACGTTAATTGTTTGGTTTGATTTGCTTTTTAGGTAAAGTTTCACCTGGTTTTGAGTAGTGGCTATTGTTATTCCGAATACAATAATTACCCAAATTAATATGCCTTGAAGCGCTTGATTTTCCCACCAAATTTCTGTGAAATAGTCCCTAAAAAATACAAGAAGTGCCGACTCATCTGTTCCAAGTGGATGAGTTGATAACCAATCGCTCCAGTAAAAATTATCAGGAGTAAAACGTGGAACGAATTCAGACGAAGGGTCCAATGCTAAATAGGGTTTTGGAGTATCAAAATACAAGAATAGCCAAATAAATATTAATTGAAACACAAATGGTATAATTATATATACAATATTTAAGATCGTAGCGGTTCTATTCTTTGATTCATTTGATTTTAATTCACGTTTGATCTGGAAACGAGCCTCAGATCCAATTGATGTTTTTTCTATTGTATCTTTCACGTATACAATCTGAATTATGTTCCAACCGAAAAAGACGATTGCTAGTAAAATACCAAATAATTCTTGATAATGGAGAAATTGTACTTGTTCAGCTCCTTTATCTACTAAGCTCCACCACAACAAACATACGGCAAATCCAATTCCTAATGATATCCCAGTAATTACAGCTTTAATTCCTACTTTTTCTTCTGCAAATAGTAGATCGTGAAGTTTTTTCGAACGTGAAAGTAAAAATATAAAGGCAAACCCGATTATCATTGTAAAAGAGATTGTTATTATCATAAATTGGTTAAAGTTGGTGATATCTTCTTTTCCAAGGAAATCTACGCTATCTCCGAATTGAATTGTTGTGAAAATACCAATTAATATGGCTCCAACTATAAAAACAATAGTATATAAACGCACGCGCTTATCAAAAACCTTTAAAAATTGACCTTCAATGATTTCCGATGTTTTTTTATTTAAATCTCTCTGTTTTTCCTTAATTTTTTCTTTAAACTTCTTTTTTTCTAGTTTTTTCAACTCTTTTTCTGACAATTTTTCATCTAATGAACTTTCCCATTGTGGTTCATCAGCAGAAATTTCATCCCTAGAATTTTCAGATTTTTCTTCATTTGCTCCTTCATCTTCAAATTCTTCATTTTCTTCATTTTCTAAAGATTCTTCTTCAGATTCATTTTCTTCTTCTTCCATTTAAATCACTATAACTGTTTTTAATTATTATTACAAATTTTATGATGTAGATATATAATAAGAATCTTCTCATGAAGGTTTATCTATCTAAAAATAGGCAAAAAAAAAACTCATGTATATGGCACTAAAAAGTATTAAATAAATCAAAAATATATAATTTTCATGGTTTTTTTTAATAATAAAAATAAAAATTTTTTATTTACATTTTCTCTCATTCTAACGTTATCTATAACAACGTTCTTGATAACTAGCAACCAACAAAATTTAACAAATGATGAAAGATTGACGAAGGAATTAGACATACAAATTCCAAAAGAATCAGAAGTTTATTACGAAGATACAACAGGAGATGCATGGGACGTATATGTAAGTGGAGATTACGCTTATATCGCAGATCGAAATGAAGGATTGGCAATTATTGACATTACCGACCCGACAAACCCGGGAACACCAGTCTATGCAAACACGACAGGAGGTGCAAGAGGAGTATACATAAGCGGGAATTATGCTTACGTAGCGGATTCTTATAGCGGATTGGCAATT
>JAUWPK010000251.1 GCA_030611625.1 Promethearchaeum sp.
CTTTTTTGCAATATGGACAAATCACTTTCCAACAATAAAGATATGCCCCTACTTCTTCCCCATTGAATTCAGGATATAAAGCACCAAATTCTAATTTTAATCTGTTGAAAATTGTATTAAAATTTCTTTCAAATTCATTTAAAAAATTATCTGGAAGGTGATTTGGATATTTTAAAGTTGCATTTAGTATTAACCATGCCAAGGGATTGTATTCATTTACTAGAACATTTAAATTATAGCGAAGGCCTTCAAATGGAATAGATCCTCCCCCAGCAAATGGATCCATAAGAAGAAAATCTGAAAAGTCGATATTTGTTGAAGTTTTTAATATTTTCAAATCTGCTTTAGTCGGAGGAATTTTATATATTGCTTTCTGCTCTTCAGCCTTAGCAGAAAATCCACATAAATTAAGAAATTTTTTACGATCAAACGTTGAAGGTAGTAAGCTTGCGAGCAAAATGGGTCTTATAACCGAAAGCGGTTTGCGCGTCCAGTAATAGTGTAAAGCAAAAATTGGAGGTCTACCTTTCTTTTCTCTTAATGCAATTGGATTTATAATATTTGAAGGAAAAAATGTTTCAATTAATCGCTTGTTTTTGAACTCACTCACTATGAGATTTAATTAAAAATGGATAATATTTGAAATATATGAAAATGAAAAAATTGGTAATAATCAATAATTATCGAGATGAAATACCAGTTTATAGAAAAAATAGTTTAATATTAGCTTTTAATGCTTTAAAATGGTTAAAATATGAGTTTATTTCATTTACTGATTTAAAATCCGTAGAAATTTATGAAAAAGTATTAAAATCAGATGGTTTAATCTTGTCCGGTTCTAGGTTGTATTTAAGCACTATTGAAGATCAAAAGAAAATGGGGGTTGTTCTTCGCTTAATTCAAGAATTTGAAAATCCTACTTTAGGAATTTGTTTTGGGCATCATATGATCGGGCATGTTTTTGGATTTAAAATAGAATTTTTGAAATCACTTGATTCAGAAAGCGATAAAATCATTTCTTTGGATTTTAATCCCTCCTTTTTCGGATATGACACTATGAAAGTTCATGAAAATCATAAACAAGAAATAAAATATGCAGAAGGTTTCGAAAAAATATTCGATATCTATGCCTCCAGTGAAGATTGTAAAGTTCAAGCAATTAAACACAAAAAGCGTCCAATTTACGGAGTTCAATTTCATCCTGAAACATCAGCAAGGGAAGATGTGAAGAAAACAGGAATACAATTCTTGCAAAAATTTGCTTCTCTATTGTAATTTTTTAGAGTTTTTTTGAAACATATGGTCCATCAACTTGATACCCAAGGTCATAAAAATAAGATCGCACACCTAAACCTGCAATTACTAATATTTTATTACAACCTTTGTTTCTAGCAACCTCTTCGGCTTTTTTCATTAAGGCTTTTCCATAACCTCGATGTTGAATCTGTCGAGCCTTGGGGGTACTTTTATGTTTAACAATTTCCCCCACAACCCTAATTTCTCTTACAATTGCAACATTCTGTTTTTTTATTTCAGAGCGATGAGCAAGTTTCGATGGAAATCTTAATCGTAAGAACCCTACTAAATAATTTTCTTCGGTGTTTTCGTATGAAAGGAATAATTCTTGACCACCAGATGCTTCATATTCTAATTCAAGCAATTCCACATTGCTTAAATCTACATCTTGTTTTGCTTGTCCCCGCTGATGAGCATGAAATCCTTCTTCTCTACATCTTATACAATTACAATGTTTTCCTTCAGCTTTTAGTTTTCTTTGAATAATTTGTCGAAGATTGCTATTCTTAACTCCAGCAACTATTAAATTTACAGGAATATCCCGCTGGATTCTTTGAATTCTGACATATCTTGGTAATTTTGGTTTAACATGTGAAATTACATCAATAATTTCATCTTGAGAATATGGTTTATACTGTCCTGATTTAAATTGATTGAATAATTCTGTTCCTTCTACAACAAGAGTAGGATATATCTTAAGCATATCTGGGCGAAATTCGGGGTCAGAAAATAATTCGTCAAATACTTCAATGTCAATTTGTGGTGATGAACCAGGGAGATTTGGCATCATATGGGCGTTTACTTTTAAACCTGCATCTTTGGTAACTTGGATCGCGCGTTTATTATCTGCTACTGTATGCATCCTATTTGAATTTTTTAAAAGATCATCTCTGGTGCTTTGAATTCCAATTTCAATACGAGTCACTCCAAGTTCTAACAATCTATCGATATGCTCCTCAAATGAATAATCAGGGCGAGTTTCAAAGGTTAATCCTACGAGTTTGGTTTTAGCAGTCTCAAGTTCCAATTTAGCAATTTCAAGATTTGGAGTTCTTTTTCTATCATTATAATTCGGTTCACGGAAATTAAGTATCGCATCATAACATCCTTTGATGAATTCATTTTGATAATCTTCCGGAAAGTATAGAAAAGTTCCTCCCATTATAATTAGTTCAATTTTGTCTACATGATGTCCAATTGCTGCCAGATCTATAAGTCGATGAAGTGTTTGTTCATACGCATCATAGTCATACATTGCAGATCTCATTGCTGCTGGTTCACGACCAGTATATGATTGCGCCACCTTTTTTCCCGGTTGAGAGTCCGGACCAGGGCAAAAAATACATTCTCCTGGACAACTTTTTACTCCTTTTGGGGTTGGTGCGGTCATAACTGCAACAATTGTAACTCCCGAAAGTGTGCGTGTTAAGCGTCTTCGAAGAATTAATTCTAATTTTTCTTGTTCTTCTGGGGTTGCATAGGATCTTACAATTGAATCTTTAATAACATTGATAAAACCGTGCTTTTTACCAATTTTACACTTAATAGGTGTAAGTTTAATTTTTTTTGTATCTGGGTGTTCGATAAGAAATTCAATTAATTCACGAGAGACTGCTTTGGTAACTTCTTCAGAATTAACTTTGGGTTGCTTATTTTCCAATTTCAATCTCCACTTTTAAATGAGATAAGTTTTACCCGAGAAATCTCTATGAATTTTTCCAAAATCCGTAATTTCACGTAATATTTCATTTGTAAAAATAGGGCCGTCCCGACATACTAGTAAACCTGTTGGATCCAAAGCGCACAATCCACAAATCCCGAATCCACAACGCATCATCCGTTCTAAATTCAATTGAACTGGTATTTTATTATGATCTTCACAGATTTGAAAAACAGTTTTTAACATTTTTTCGGGTCCACAAGCATAAACAGTAATTGAATTCGATTTTCCTTTGTTTAAGATTTCTTTTAATTTTTCTGTAGTAAAACCCTTAAATCCACGTGAACCATCATCCGTACAGATTTCGAGAGAATCATTTTCTTTAAGTATTTTTTGTAGTTCTTTGTTAAAACACAGTTCAGATTTGGTTTTAGCCCCATTGATACAAATAATTTTATCAATTTTGATATCTATTGGGTCATTTTTATGATTTGAAAGATCTTGTATGATAGAAAGGACTGATGCCATACCTATCCCGCCACCTATTACTATGGCTGTTCCATTTTGAGATGTAAACCAGTTTCCATATGGTCCTCTAATTCCAATTTTATCACCAATTTTCAATTGATGCATTAAATGAGTAGTTTCTCCTACATCTGCAACGGATATACTTATTTTGGAATTTTTACCAATGTGTGAAACAGACATTGGGATTTCGTCACTTCCAGGAACCCATACCATCACAAATTGTCCGGGATTTATCTTAACTGGTTCAGAAATTGGATTATACTCGAAAATAAAGGTTTTAATTCTGTTATTTTCCTTTATAATATCTATTATTGGAGTTAGAAATGGCTTATTTAATCGATAATCATATGGTGGTTTCAATTTTGGAATTTTGGTTTCACCTCTAATTCATCATCAAAATCATGTGATTTTCCCCTTAATTCTTGAAGATTTGAGATATTGTGCTTCTTTAAGAAAATATGAAGTCCATCTAATATTTCATTGATCTTTTCTTCGCCTCTCGAAAATATTGAACCCAATTGAACCGCGGTTGCTCCTGCGTATATATATTCTAATACGTCTTGCCATTTGCTTATCCCACCGCAACCAATTATTGGGATTTTTACATGTGGATAAATTTCATAAACACAGCGAACCCCAATCGGTCGTATTGCTTTACCAGAAAGCCCTCCAATTCCATGAGATAATATTGGTCTTCCGGTTTCGATGTCGAGAGATAATCCACGAACTGTATTTATTGCCACTATTGCATCTGCACCTCCATTTTCTGCTGCTTTAGCAATAGGAATTATGTTTGCAAGATTTGGGGTTAATTTTACAAATACTGGTATATTTACAGCTTTCTTAACTTGTTCCGTAAATTTTTTAGTTAGTTCAGCAGACAATCCGATCGATGCCACTTCAGCATGAGGACAAGATACATTAATTTCTATGGCATCTGCTCCGGCAAGTTCAGATTTTTTTGCTACTTCTGCATAAATATGTGGGTCATCCCCAAATACACTAACAATTAAAGGAATGTTGGTTTTTTTCTTAATCTCTTTTATTTCTGGAATAAAAGCCTCTATCCCAGGATTTGCCAAACCAACTGAATTTAAAAATGATCCGTCATCAATTTCGATAATGCTCGGGTTACTAAAGCCAAAGCGAGTCCTTGGGCCAATTGATTTTGTAGTGGTGCCACCAATTCCTGCGTTTGACAGTCTTACTATTGAAGAAGGGGCAACACCTAATATTCCACTAGCTAATATCAAAGGATTTTCAAATTCTATGCCTGAAATCTCACAAGATAATTCGTTTAGCATTCTGATGACTCCTTTTTTCAAGAATTTTTATTATACTCTGAAAATAATAAATTTCAAAAGGCAAAAAATTTTTTGGTTAATAAGAATTGATGAATATATTAAAGAAATCAGTTGAACCTAATGAAAGCTTTACTATTAACATCGGTCCATGGAATAATTGCATTGGATGAGAAAAATAAAGTAGTTGGGACTGTTTATCACGATATATCATTAAATGATTTAGCAAACTACTATATTTTAATGGGGAAAGGAGAACTTCCTCCTGATTTTAAGCAATTTATTCAAAATTTAAAGGAAAAGGGATATTCAAAATTTGAAATTGAAAATCCTTATTATAAACCTCTATTTAAAGATATTTCTGACATTTCTAGTATAATAACTGATGATTTGCAACATTTTAGAGAACTGAGAGAAAATCTAATACAGCTTTTATTAGATTCAAAAATATCATTTTCCGCAAAACAATTAAATTCTAGATCGAAAATTCTATCCGAAATTATGATAAAAGAACAATTTGCAGAGAGTATTACGCAATTGGATTATCAAATAAAGCAAGCAGGAGATTCGATAGTCGATCTGGATAAATCAATCAACATTTTATCAACAAGACTAAGGGAATGGTATGGTTTACATTTTCCTGAATTAACTGATAAATTAATTTATGACCATACCGTTTTTGCAAAATTAGTTGCAGAATTAGGAATGAGAGATAATTTTATAGCTGAAAAAATTAAATCCATTACAAGTTTAAATGAAGAAAAGATTGAGACTGTAGAAGCAAAAGCTAAAAGATCTTTGGGTGGAAATTTATCAGAGACAGATATTATTACAATTAAAAGATTAGCGCAAACCGTTTTAGATCAAATTGAATATCG
>JAUWPK010000203.1 GCA_030611625.1 Promethearchaeum sp.
AATAAAAAAACATATACCGGAATTTGAAATTAAATACGAACCAGATTTTAGACAAGAAATTGCCGATTCATGGCCGATGTCAATTGATGATTCTCTAGCAAAAAAGGAATGGAATTGGAACCCTTCTTATGATTTAGCTTCAATGACGAAAGATATGCTTGAAGTTCTAGGAAAACGATTAAAATCTTAGAATATGTAAAAATGCCTTTGGTCTACATTCTTTTTTTCTTTAATTTTTAGAAATAATTACTAACGATCCCCATAGATTCAAAAATGCATAGGTCGATAATATGTGTAATATGTGGTTGTCAAAACTTAAACTAAAACATACCATATTTTGTTTATTTTTGGTTATGATGGTAGGAATTCTCTCCATAACAAATTCCCAAGCCGATATCCCATTAGGGTCTCCAACCCAAATAAATGGTGAAGATTGGACAATTCAGATAGGAAACGAAGGTGCTGATCCTGTTAAGATTATTATTGATCCTGATAGTAAGGATGCGATTATTCTAACTACAGCATGGGTCAATTCAAATTATAATTGGTCTATAATGCGAGTGACTTCAGAAGGTGCCTTAGTGTGGAGCACGGAATTAGGTTCACCACATGATATTGCCTATAGTGGACTATGTTTATCTCCAGATGGAGAAATTATATATACAATAACTGAAGGAATGTTTGAAAGTACTGTTTCGGCTCCAGAACCTGAGATTTATTTAGCTTCTTTTGAAGCAGACACTGGAATATATATTGATATGTTTGCTTTGGAAAACCTTGGATATGAATTAACTACTGGGACTAATCCTGATATGCTTTTTCATCCCGATAATCCTGATCGATTGTTTATTCATTACCATAGTTACAATCCAGTGACATATCACAAAAAAATTCAGTTATTGGATTTTGATCTTGTTGGGAAAAGCCCGAAATGGGAATATACTTTTTCTATTGATATCTTTAGTCCAAAACCAGGAGGGATGTATTATTCACAGGAAAACCAATATCTGTATTACATCATCAACTATGTTACCTCTGATGGCCACGCACGTGCATTCTTATTAAAGTTTGATTCTAGTGGAACTGGAGTGCCTATATATGATTCAATTTCGGTTGGAACTGATGTAGATTACTACGTTAAAGGATTTTCTGGATATGGGTCTCAAATAGTTGCGGTTATTACCAGTAATGATTTAAATATAACCGAAAACACTTATGTTCAGTTTTTCGATAGTGACTTAAACATTGATTATCAATACAAACTTGCTCTTAATTATATCTACAATATTTATGTTATAGATGCCTATTTGTGGGATAGTGGATTAAAACTTTCTGTGTTAGGAACTGTCAAATATTCGAATGTGCTTCCTGAAGAAAATCCTCCTGAAGATCAAGGTCGTTTATCATTTATAGCAAATTATAAAATTGACCATATAAACGGATATCTTAAAATAATTAATGTTCATTATCATGGAATCACTCAATTTTATGAACGCTTGGAAGATACAGCTTTTCTACAAGGGTTTGGATATTATTTAACAGGATTCACAGAATTTTTTTCCGAATCGGAATATAATAATGGCTTTTTAGCCAAATATCCTATGTTGGCAGCTACGACTCCAATTGAACCTGTGGAGTCTACAATCCTGAACGAGATTGGGCATTATATTGCCGAAAATTGGAGTTCCTTGGGAGTTGGTGGAGGAATCGGATTATTGGTAGGAGGTTTGGTAATAGGACTGGTTCGTCGAAAAAAATAACACATTTCTATCTGTGTTTCAAAAGATATTTCTTTTTTCTTTTCTTTTAATCATAGTATAAAGTGTTTGTATCATGAAAATTGTTGCAATTTATTATGAGGCAATAAACAGAGAAAATATACATGTTTCGTGAAAGAAGATACTGTTCTCCCCATGATGAATATGCCAGATTGTATAAAATGTATGATAGATCTAATAGAAGCGGATCCTTCTACCCTTGAACATCACGTATTTAATGTAACAAGTATGAGTTTTTCTGCTGGTGAATTGGCCGCTGAAATCAAAAAACATATTCCCGAATTTGAAATTAAAAATGAACATGATTTTAGACAAGAAATTGCAGATTCATGGCCTATGTCAATTGATGATTCATTAGCGCGAAAAGAATGGAACTGGCAACCATCTTATGATTTAGCTTCAATGACAAAGGATTTGCTTGAAGTTCTTTGAAAACGATTAAAACCGTAGAATATAACGGAGATACATTTTTTTCTTTTTTTATTCACTTATAGGACCAGAAAACTCATTATCTGGTTAAATACTACAATCTTTGTACGCAATTGAGAATGAATTACTTTGAACGTTACCTTATGTGAATTAGGCACATCAGTGAGATCCACACTATCGGCGTGCACTGCCCCGTCATTCTGTCCTTTAGGTAATAAATCACCGATACCCTCTGGCAAGCCTTTAATTCCTATTATTAAATAATAATTATTTTGCCCTTTATAACCCAGTGTCGTGAGAAAATCTGAGCCAGGATACATCTGGATGGCCGCCATTCCTAGGTGATCAATATCGTTTTCGGTAGCGATTTGTTGGATGTGCTTCTCGATGTTCTTTTCTTCCCTCTTATCGAGCGAGTTTAATATGATTTTCACGGGTTCTGTATGTTCAGGGGAATAAACATTAGTTAGGTCAGCAGGGGGTGAAAATTCCTTTGAAGCTTCCTTTTGTTGATGTTTAAGCTTAACCTCATGTATGTTTTTATACAAAACGTTTTGTTCCTTTATATGATCGATTTTCTCTTTATTTTTCTCCACCATTTCCAATTTATTATCAATGAAGTTCACTATCCGGGTAAAGAGTGGAAGATACCGAGAACCGTGATTGGGAGTGCCCATCATGATTAATTTATGCACATTGGCATTCCCGCCCAATTGTTCAATATACCACCGAGATATCAACCCTCCCATACTATGACCCAATAAATTCACTTTGGCACTTCCAGTTAATGTTAAGATATGCTGAACGAGGTTTTGTAATTTCTTGGCATTGATTCGAATGTCGATAATGGCCGGCTTGTTATCCCCCCTAGCATCGAAGAGAAATAAGTTTTTTCCTTTAACATATCCATTTACTTCAAAGAATGGGACAAATTTCTTCCATGCGGTAGGTCTATTCCAATAACCATGAAGGAGAATGAGAGGATATTCAGGGATTACATCTCGCTGTGTCAATTCGCCAGAGCTTATTTTTTCTTTTAAAATTTCGCGAAAATGGATGTATTTTATTTTTGAATAATCTGTAACTTTCTGAAACCGTTTTCTTATTTCTATGTGCTCCATTCTAATAAATTATAAATTTAGACATGAGAAAAATTTTATGAGAAATAAATTCGATTTTTTCCAAAAAAAAAAAAGTCGAGTATCGAGATAAATCGCGAAAGATTCTGATAGATGGCTGTGAGAATTCCTTACCGCTTCAATTAAGAATATAGAAAGTTAGAAAAAGCTAAAATGTTACCCAGTCAATTTAATCACAATGTTTTTTAATTTTACATTTGAATTAGTGTTTGTATCATGAAAATCGATGAACAAAAAATACATATTAAGGGTCCGACTGGGAATTTAGAAGCACAGCTGATCAAAGGTAAACCATATCATAATAATGGTAAAATTGACAAAAAAAATATCGGAATTATAGTTTGTCACCCCCACCCGCAGTATGGAGGCACCATGGCTTTCCCTGTTGTAAGAATGGTATATAGAACCTTTGGTAATCTTGGATATCCATCAATTAGATTTAATTTTAGAGGTGTTGGAAGTTCAGAAGGAAAATCAGGGAATGGAGCAGGAGAGCGTGAAGATCTAATTTCAGTATGCAATTTTTTACTAAATGGAGAATTTGGGGTAAAAAGAATTTTAATTATCGGTTATTCATTCGGTGCTATAATAGGATCATCAGTTGTTAGCGAATTTGATGAAATTATTGGATATGTTGCAATATCTTATCCATTTTCACTTATTCCTCAATATATTCCCCAAGCTCAAGTAGATAAACCGAAATTCTTTATCATGGGAGATCTTGATAATTTTACTACAGTATCAATTTTAAAAATAGAATATGAAAAAATGCCAAGACCCAAAGATATTAAAATATTTCCAGGTGTTGATCATTTTTGGAGTGGATCTGAAAATATTTTAACTGAGACAATTATATATTGGTTTAATAACAATTTTAAGTGAAATTCAATGACTCCAATCACAGCTCTATTTCTGATGATGATAATATTTTAAGAATGGTTTTAGCTTATGATAATCCTCTTTTTGCTGATAATTGATAGAAATTTCTCATGGATTTTGGAGGATAATTATCGTAATAAATTAATTCCATCATTAAATCGAGCTGGTGTGCTTTTTGCTGCAAGTTTTATTAAAAATAGTCTTTTTGGGGGTGGGTTAATTATTTAGATTTTTGGAATACATATTGACTCCATAGGAATTAAATATGTTTCTTTCATCTCTTCAGTAATAATTTTAATTTTTGGTTTGAGTCTGATACTAATGCGAAAAAATAAAACTATTCTCATATTTTAATAGTTTGAATGATATTTAATGATATTTAATGAAAAAAACCAAAGTATTCGTTAGTGGCAATGAGAAAAAAAATGTCAAAAATTGAGATAAAACAAAAATACTACAGACCTGAGGGTTTAGAAGAGCAATTTAACGAAATTTTAACAACTTACAATAAATTTCTATTTGTTCCAGGTAAAAAAGATGAAGAATTAGATAAACGTGATTTTTTATATAACCGATTGAAAAGTAAAAGAAAATTCTATTCAAAATTAAACAATCCACTCACTAAAATTGGAATTGTTGTTGTTTTCTTAGTAGTAACATGGGGATTTTTTGCTCCATGGTTATCAAGATACCCATTTAGATTAGTCGCAGGAGTAGATAAACTTACGCCAGCTTATGACCCTCCCTCCGCATTACACTTATTTGGAGCAACCAAATTTGGAAGAGATGTTTTAGGAAGATTAGTTTGGGGAGCAAGAGCATCATTAAGTATCGGATTGGTCGCAATTGTAATAAGCAGCGTTTTTGGAGTAATTGTGGGTATAATTTCTGCTTATTATGGTGGAATCGTCGATAGTATCATCATGAGATTAGTAGATATTATCATGGCATTTCCAGGATTGGTCATAATTATTATCGTAGTTAGTATTTATGGAAGTGATATGTCCTACATAATGTTGATTTATGGTGTTTTAGGAATTGTAGGGTATGCAAGATTGATTCGAGGAACTGCTTTGCAAGAAAAATCGAGAACATACGTTGAAGCAGCAAAAGTATCAGGATCGCGAGATTGGAGAATTATGTTTACGCATATCTTGCCAAATTGCATCGCACCAGTAATTGTTGCAGTTACATTTGATTTGGGGGGAATTATCCTCAGTTTAGCAGGTTTAAGTTTCTTAGGTTTTGGTGATCCTAGATTAGTAGAATGGGGTACCGATATTAATGTTGCCCAAAGACAAATTGAATATGCACCTTGGGCAGCATTTTGGCCAGGAGTTGCAATATTATTGGCAGTATTAGGATTTATGCTATTAGGTGATGGATTAAGAGATGCTTTAGATCCACGATTACAAGATAAAAGTTAAATGACTTCTCAATGAACTAGTATAAATGATGATGAACAATTGCATATTGAAAAGATCTAAATTCATCTTTTTTTACATCACAATTTTTAGTAGAAACAACAATCCCCTTATTTTTTTGCGAATTTTTTATTGAGATCATGAAGGAGAAGGTGGATTTGATATAGTTATGGGAAAAAATCTTAATTAAAATTAATTGACTCTGTTAGAATACGATATTTTTTATTTATTTCTGCGGTAGTTATTTAAGTTCTTGGTTTGAGTATAATTCTTTTACGAAATAATAGAAATAATATCATATTGTATAAATTTAAATGAAATAAGATTGAAATTTAAATGAAAAACTAATTATTTTTTGGAGGGGTTAAGTATTAATATATCGAAAATTGAATTAAATAAGAAGTTTTACAAACCAGAAGGATTTAAAGAACAATTTAACGAGCTTTTAACAACTTATGATAAATTTATCTTCATACCTGGTAAAAAAGATGAAGAGTTTGAAAGACGTTCTTTTTTATTTAACCGCTTGAAAAGCAAAAGAAAATTTTACTCCAAACTAAATAATCCACTTACTATAATTGGATTAGTTATTGTTTTGCTAATAATAACTTGGGCTTTTTTTGCCCCATGGGCATCCATGCATTCATTCCTTTTAGTTGCCACAATAGATAAAAATAC
Source organism: Promethearchaeum sp. (assembly GCA_030611625.1). Taxonomy (GTDB): domain Archaea; phylum Asgardarchaeota; class Lokiarchaeia; order Sigyniarchaeales; family Promethearchaeaceae; genus Promethearchaeum. The sequence goes on from JAUWPK010000203.1 coordinate 6,328, forward strand.
ACCCCCTTATCAAGCCCCCTCTACACAACATATATTGGGAACAACCAGATTTGGACGAGATGTTTTAGGAAGAATGATTTGGGGCGCTAGAGCCTCATTAAGTATTAGGTTGCCAGCAATTATAATAAGTAGCGTTTGTGGTGTAATGTTGGGCGTTGTATCTGCTTATTATGGAGGAATCCTTGATAGTATCATTATGAGATTGGTAGATATTATCATGGCATTTCCTGGATTAGTAATTATTATACTCACAGTTAGTATTTATGGAAGTGATATGTCTTATATAATGTTGATTTACGGGATTTTAGGAATTGTAGGATATGTAAGATTGATTCGAGGGAATGTACTACAAGAAAAATCAAAAACATACGTTGAAGCTGCAAAAGTATCAGGATCTCGCGATTGGAAAATTATGTTTACTCATATCTTGCCAAATTGTCTTGCACCTGTTATTGTTGCAATTACTTTTGGTTTAGGAGGAATTATTCTCA
>JAUWPK010000049.1 GCA_030611625.1 Promethearchaeum sp.
ATCTTATGAAATTGAAAGTTTTGACAAGTTATCAAGTTTTTCTATTTTCCCAAGAGAATTTAGGTTGAATTTATTCGGATTTTGTCGACCTAGATGAACTTGTCAGATCATGAAAAAAATGATAAATATCTTAGAAAAAAAAATTATATTTTTCGAGAATTTCGCCGTTTTCGTATTGAAACAATTATTATGCTTGCCGTACAACTAATAACTAGACCAAATGTTAAAATATTAAATCCAGGAATCTTTATACCTTCACCAAACACTTCAACACTTTCACAATTAGAGATTGCACTATAAATATCTCCGTTATCAGCCACCACTACATAATAATACGTTCCGCTTTCAGTAATATTGTCGATATAATCAAACGTATCATACCAACTTTGATTATATTGATCAAACACTGAATCTATTGGAGTTAATCCATCAATTGAGGTTATTGGAGAAGTTTCTCGATAAATATGGTAATTTGTAGAACCTTCAACTTTTTCCCATTCAATACTAATTATTCCAGTATATGAAGGATTTGGAGAAATTTCAAAGAGAATTGGTGCGAGTTCCTCAAAAGGATTAACAGACGAAGATACAACGATTACACCACGACATTCTGAAATCTGAGAATTAGCAAATCCATTATTTGCTACAATTACATAATAAAAATTACCAGTTTCCTCAATAATATCTTCATATTCCCCCCAATAAGAACCACTATCTGGAATAGTCGCTATTGGAGTAAGCCCATCGACAGCAGTTATAACAGTAGTTTCCCGAAATATATAATATTCTACAGCAGTTGGAACAGGACTCCATTCTAGTGCAATTATCCCATCTGAAGATATTTGTGGATAAATCGAATATAGATAAGGTATTCGCTCATAAAATGGTATTATTGAAACTTCAATACTTTTACATGAAGATGGGGTGCTGTTAGTCGAACCATTGTTTGCAACTATGACGTAATAATATGTCCCATTATTATAAACTTGATCTTCAAAATTTGGATAATTTACTGTTACAATGGGGTCCAATCCTCCAATATCTGATATAGGGACAGTATCTCGATAAACATAATATTCTAATGCATTTTTAATATCTGTCCAATACACCCTTATATGCCCAGTTTGTTCCCAATCTGCACTCAGAGTAGTGATATATGGTTCTTCTTCATAGAATGGTATAATTGAACAAGTAACACTTTCACAATTTGAGATTGAACCATTAACTGTCCCATTATTTGCAACAATTACGTAGTAATATGTCCCATTTTCATTTATTTGATCATAAAATCCTGAATAACTTGAGCTTGCTATTGGTGTTAATCCATCCAATGTAATAATTGAAGAAGTCTCTCGGAAAACATAATAGAAAGAAGCTTCATAAATGGTATTCCAATCTAAATAAATATTTCCATCTTCGTCATTTGATGGCACTATTGGTTCCAATTCGGGAACTATTTCATTAAAAGGATAGATAATTATTGTTTCGTTTACACAATTAGAAATGGATGAATTGTGAGTTCCATTATTTGCTATAACTACATAATAAAAAGTCCCATTTTCTGTAATAAAATCATTATACCTCGACAAACTTGTTGTTGCAATAGGAATTAATCCATCTATTGTTATTATTTGCGAAGTTTCACGAAAAACATAATAAATTCCTGCGTTTTGTATATAGCCCCAATCTAAATTCATTGATTGCCCGTGCGGTTCAAGATAGAGAGTAATTGAAATCTCCTCAAAAGATCTTACTGTAACGTTTGCACAATTAGAAATGGAAGAATTATGGGTGCCGTTATATCCCATAACAACGTAATAATAAGTTTTATATTCTTCAATAATATCCAAATACCATGGAGATTCTGCTATTGCATACGGTGTTAGTCCATCGACTGTTGTAATAGTAGAAGTTTCACGGAAAACATAATAAAATTCAGCATCTTCTAGATAACTCCAATAAATATTTATTTCATTTTCCCCATATTGATATAAATTAAGTGAAATTGGCATATCTTCAAAAGGCAGTCCAGATATCTGAAATGCAATCATATAGATAGTAGGGGTATCTGATGATACATATATGTAATAATATCCTGTAGTATTAATAACATTTTCATCATAAGAGGCTACCTCATAAATAATCTCATCGTAATCATAATATACAACAGATCCATTCAAAATGGTGGTTCCATCCGTTCCAATTAAATTTAATTCAAAAGAACCAGTTTTATAATAATAAAAAACTATGTCAATACTCCATCCTTCTTCTAAATATATTTTATACCAGTCATTATCGAAACAATATAATAAATTTTCTTCAAAATTTTCACTTATATCTACTGCATCTTCGATAAAATCATTCTCTTCATAAATATCATCAAAATCACCAGTTATTATTTCAAAATAATAAGCAAATGGATCTTCTAATGGGAGAAGCGAAAAATAGTAAAGTGCTGTTTCAGTAATATTTGGAACTGCAATCATCCATAAGGTTCCATTACCACTGGTAACAGCGTTTGTAACAAGGGTAACACCATCATTTTCATAAAAATTGATTTCCATATCTGCAAGAACACTATCAGTTTGAATCATTATTGTTATATTTTCGCCAGCGTTTAATGAAATAACAAACCAATCAATATCTTGTAAAATAAAACTACTATAATAGCTAATATTTTGTAAGGGAGTGGCTTGATCATATGAATCGTTAGATTCAAAATCATCATCCGCCGCTTCCGGCAAGGAATTAGATAAATCTGTAAAATTCTGTTGGTTATAACCATTAATAAAGCTTTGGCATAATAAGCATGCCATAAAAATGAATATAATTTTTTTTTTCATAATTTTTCATCAGTATTTTACATAAAGACAAAGGTATAAAAAACTTACTAAAATGAGGGAATTACAATAATACCTAAAAAAATATAGTGTTCTCTAAAATTTTAAATCAGAGATTTATAGAAATTCTTGCTAAGAGGATATTTGCAATGGATCTTTTGGACTTGATTAATTCGTTTTGAAGCATGAGGTAAAAAATAAGAGAAAAAAGATTGCCACGTTTTTATTTAAGAGTTGATCACATCGATGGTAATTCAAGAATTACGCCGTTTTCGTATTGAAACAATTATAATGCTTGCCGTACCACTAATAACAAGGCCAAATGTTAAAATATTAAATCCAGAAATCTTTATTTTTTCTCTCTCTGGAATCACTTCAACACTTTCACAATTTGAGATCGAACTATAAATTTCTCCATTATAAGCCACAACTACATAATAATATGTTCCATTTTCAGTAATATTATCGGTATAATACTGAGTTTCATGCCAAGTTTGATTATATTGATCGAAAGAAGAAAATTTCGGAGTTAATCCATCAATTGAAGTAATTGGAGAAGTTTCTCTATAAATATAATAATTTGTAGAATCTTCAACTTTTTCCCATTCGATAGTAATTATCCCTGTGTATGAAGGATTTGGATTAATTTCATATAGAATGGGTGCATACTCGCTAAATGGGTTGAAGGAAGTAAAAGAAATTTCAATACTTTTACATGAAGAAGGTTTACTATTGATTGAACCATTATTTGCAACAATAATGTAATAATAAGTACCATTTGTGAGAATAAAATCTTGATAAGAACTATGATCTACGGTTGCAATAGGCTCTAATCCATCAATATTTGATATTGGGGATGTATCACGATAAATATAATATTCAATAGCATTCAAAATTGGAGTCCATCCAATATCAACATATCTATAACTATGTGGGTAAGATAATTCCAAGTGATAAATATATGGTTCTTGCTCATAGAAAGGTAGAATTAAACAATTTACACTTTCACAATTGGAAATTGAACAATTAACTGATCCATTATTTGCAACAATTGCATAGTAATATGTCCCATTTTCACTTATTTGATCATAATAGCTTGAAGAAGTTTCTTCTGCAATTGGTGTTAATCCATCTGTTGAAGTTATTGGAGATGTTTCTCTGAAGATATAATACATTGAAGCATTAATTACTTCATCCCAAAAGATTATTATTTTTCCATCCTCATCAACAGGTGGAACTATTGGTTTCAATTCTGGAACGATTTCATTAAATGGATAGAGCATTATTTCAATACTTTCACAATTGGAAATTGATGAATTATAAGTGCCGTTATTTGCAATTACTACATAATAATAGGTACCATTTTCCATGATAAAATCATTATACATAGAATCATCTGTTATATCGTAAGGTGTTAATCCATTAACTGATGTAATTGGCGAATTTTCTCGGAATATATAATAAAATTCCCCAGATTGTATATCATACCAATCCAAATCAATTAATTGCCCATTTGAATGAAGGTTCAGGGAAATTGGAATCTCTTCATAGGATTTTATTGTCACATTGACACAATTAGAAATTGAAGTATTATAAGAACCATTATTTGCTACAACAACATAATAATATGTCCCATTCTCCTCAATATGATCCCAAAATAATGGAAAATGATTAGTTGCAATTGGTGTTAACCCATTAACTGTAGTAATTGGTGATGTTTCTCGAAAAATGTGGAACAGTTCCGCTTTTTCAATAAAATCCCAGCATAATCTTATTTCATAATTCGTATATTGATTTAAACTAATAGAAATGAGATAATTTTCAAAAGTTACGTTTCTATTTAGATCATAGGAAAAAGAATAGATTGTAGGTGAATCCGATAATATATGAAAATAATAGTAACCAGTATCATCAATCACGCTTTCGTTAAAATTGACCGAAACGTAAATTAGCTCTTCATATTCATCAAAATTTGTCTGGATTCCGTTTAATATGGATACTCCATTGGTTCCTAAGAAATTAAATTCATAAGATTCTGTTTTATAAAAAATATATGATATATTGATGTTAGATCCTTCTTCCAAATAAATTTTAAACCAATCATCATCAAGACAATATAAACTAACATAAGAAATCTCAAAACTACTGTTAATAGTTATAGAATCTGCAATAACATCATTATCTTCATATTTATCATCAAAATCATCACTTAAATAAAGAGAATAGGAAAAATGTTCACCTAATGGAAAAAGTGAAAAGTAGTAATCAGCAGTCATAGAAATGTTCGAAATAGCAATCATCCATAAATTTCCTTGACCTCCGATAATTATATCTTGAACAGGAGTAATTCCATCACTTTCATAAAAATTGATTTCCATATCAGCAAATTCACAATCAGTCTGGATAATTATTGTTAAATTATCGCTAGCATTTAATGAAAGAACAAACCAATCAATATCTTGTAGGATTAAAATATCAGACCAAGTAAGATCTTTCAAGAGAGTTGCTTGATCATATGAATCATTAGATTCATAGTCATCATCTGCAGTTTTCGGTATGGAATTATAATAATCAGCATAATTCTGCTTATTAAAACCGATAATAAAGCTTTGGCATAATAGACATGCAATCAAAATGAATAAGATTCTTTTTTTCATATTTTTTCATCAATATTTTAAATAGTGACAAAAATATATAATATTTACTAAAATTGAGGGCAACATCAAAACAAAAAAATTTCGTAATCTCCATTGTTAAAAAGCATCAATTTTGATAAAAATTCTTTAAATAGGACATTTGTGAAAAATATTGTAATTTAAGGCTTTTTTTACATTTTAAAAGTTATATCAATTTAAACTACAGATCTTTTAGACTTGTTTATTTCATTTTAAGAATGATGTAAAAATTGAAATATCAAAGATGCTATTATGAGTTTAGGAGTTAATTCCTATGCTTACAGTCAATCATCTTAGAATTTCAAATTCGTTAATTTTTTCGTTATTGTGTCTAGTTGTAGTAAGCGTAGTTGTAGTAGTATTATAGAAAATCGATTAACTCTTAGAAAAAGTTCTGTTTTTATCTTTTACTTAAGAGTTGTTACAGAAGATGATATTCGAAAGAATGAAAAATAAAATAAAGAATAATAAAAATTCAAAAAAAATATGAAGGAAAAAAAACTGAATGTGATAATTTATGAATCAAAAGCTCGATAAAATTTATGATCATCATACAATAGAAGAAGAATTGTATAAATGGTGGGAAAGCGAAGATTTCTTTCGCCCAGAAAAAATGAAAGAACTGGGTTTAATCAACAGTAAAAGCCCCAAATATTGCATTACTATCCCATTACCAAATGTCACAGGAATTCTTCATTTAGGTCATGCAATTACAATATCTCTTGAAGATATGATGACAAGATTCGAACGAATGAATCAAAAAGAAACTCTATATATACCCGGAACAGATCATGCAGGGATCGCTACTCAAAATGTTGTTGAAAGGGAGTTATTAAAACAAGGAATTAGGAGAAAAGAAATTGGTCGTAAAAAATTTGTTGAAAAAGTCTGGGAATGGAAAGATCATTACCATAAACGGATTACAACACAATCAAAAAGACTAGGTATTAGTAGTGATTGGTCTCGTGAGCGATTTACTCTAGACAAACAACTTTCACACGCAGTTCGCGAAGCATTTTATAGATTGTACCATAAAGGTTTGATCTATCGGGGAGAATATATGGTTAATTGGTGTCCCGGAAGATGTGAATCTGCAATATCTGATCTGGAAGCAATATCTGAAGAGGAACAGGGTCATTTATGGTATATTAAGTATCCTATTACAGGAAAATATTGGAAAAAACCAAAAAATGAATGGGGTAGTGGAAAATGGGCAGAAGGTGCTACTGATTTTATTACTGTTGCAACCACAAGACCAGAAACACTTCTAGGAGATAGCGCAATTGCGACAACTTCTAAACACAAGGAATATGGTAATTTTATAGGAAAAAAGGCAGTTCTACCTGCAGTTGGAAGAAAAATACCTATAATCTCGGATCCTCATGTTGATCCAGAATTCGGGACAGGTGCGGTTAAAATAACTCCTTCCCATGATCCTAATGATTTTGAAGTTGGACAAAGACATAAATTAGAATTTATAAATATCCTGGACGAAAAGGCAAGGATTTTACCGGAAATCTCAGATCGATATGCAAATATGGATCGTTATGAATGTAGAAAAGCTATTGTTGCGGATATTAAAAAAGAAGGCTTACTGGTTGATATTGAGTCTCATATGCATGCAATTGCTCATTGTCAAAGATGTAATACTATAATTGAACCAAGAGTTTCAATTCAATGGTTTGCTAAAACGACAGAGTTGGCTCCCGCCGCTGTTAAAAGTGTTAAAAACAAGGAAACAATAATAATTCCTAAACGAGAAGAACATAGATTTTATCTTTGGATGGATAACATACATGATTGGTGTATTAGTCGCCAATTATGGTGGGGACATAGGATTCCGGTCTGGTATTGTAATGATTGTAATGCAGAAATTTGTCCTGAACCAAATATTAACCACGTTAAAATTTGCCCAGAATGTGATTCCAAAAACATTGAACAAGAAGAGGATGTTTTAGACACATGGTTTTCTAGTGGTTTGTGGCCATTTTCTACATTGGGTTGGCCAAATCTAAAAAGCCCAGATTATAAAAGATTCTATCCAAATGACATGAGAGAAACGGGATATGATATTTTATTCTTTTGGGTTGCAAAAGAGTTGATGTTAGGCATTGAATTAACCGGAAAAACACCGTATAAAACAGTTTATCTACACGGAATGATTAGAGACGCAAAAGGACAGAAAATTAGCAAGTCAATGGAAAATATTGAAGATTATGATCCATCAAAGATTATTGAAAAATTAGGAGCGGATTCGTTAAGATACGCTCTTATCTCAAATAGTGTTCCTGGACAAGATACTAATGTAGATCCAAGAAATCCTGAAGCAGCCCATCGATTCTGTAATAAAATATGGCAAGCAACGCGTTTTGTTTTAAGCAATATCAAAGAAGATGATGAAATTAAACCATTTACAAATGAACTAAAAGAACAGTTAGCTTACTCAGATAAATGGATACTTTCACGTGTTAACAGAGTTTCAGAAAGAATTACTAAATATATGACAGAATACAACTATCTAAAAGCTTCCCGAGAGATAAAGAATTTCTTTTGGAATGAGTTTTGCGATTGGTATATAGAGATTAGTAAAATACGTTTGTATGATACTGAAAATAGTCAAAATTTAATACAAAAAACAGTCCTACTCCATGTTTTAGAAACTTCTTTGAGATTGTTGCATCCAATAATGCCATTTATCACCGAAAAATTATGGCAATCTTTGCCCAAAAATTTCACAAAGGGTCCTTCGATAATGTTTTCACAATGGCCACAAACCGAATTGGAATTTATCGATGAAGAAATCGAAGAGAAATTCGCAATAATATTCGATTTCATTCGCGAGATCAGAAGTATTAAGCATGATTTTGGAATTCCACTAAATACAAAAATTCCACTGCAAATTGAAACTTCCAAGAGTGATATATTCGAAATTGGAAAAAGGGAATTAATTAAACTAGCAAATCTTGATCCTGATATGATAACCATTGCTAAGAAAATTAATCCAGATAAACAATCGGCTAAAATGGTTTTACATGGAATCTCTGCTTATATCCCATTAAAGGGGACAATTGATTTAGAACAGGAGAAAATCCGTCTTAATAAGCAAATAGAGAAAATTGATAAACAAATTTTAAAAATTAATAAGAAATTGAATAGCGATTTTTCAAAAAGAGCTCCAAAAGACTTGATTGAGAAAGAAAATGAGAAGTTGGATGGTATAAAACTCAAAAAAAAGCAACTAAAGGATCAAATATCCATTTTGGATTGAAATATTTTTCTTTTTCTTTTTCTTTTTCCTATTTCTTGATACAATGAACCGCGTTATCATCTATTTCAATTGTTCCATCAAAAAACTGATGAAACTCTTTCGGTAGATCCTTGTAATTAACACTATTATAAATCGATGATAAATCTACTGAATTTTTGGAATGCCAATAAAGAATGATCTCATTTTTCGCATTTGGTGTTTTTCTACAATAATCGACCATAGCCGAAAAGGCTTTTCCCGTGTAAACTGGATCCAATTCAATATCATCATTTTTTGCGATTTCAATTGCCTCCAAACCTTCATAAGTAGATCTCCCGTATTCTCCACCAAAGAAAGTTCTATCTATTGAAAGACGCTCAAATAATCGTTTTGATACATCCGGTACTGATTTATCAAATTTTCTTAAACGTTTCAAAGTTTTACGGGTTAAATTATGCAATAATTTAGACGAATTATATTTTTCATCAACCACGCAGATTCCCATAATTTTTGTTTTCAATCCCGCCAATTCTAAACCAATAAATAAACCAATAACCATACCCATCGATCCTACAGCTACAAATAGCTTATCTGGCTCGGGAATATCCCTTTTTTTTATCTGTTCAGCTAATTCCAATCCAGCATTTATAAATCCAATTGTTCCAACCGAATTACTTGCTCCTGCACATAAATAATAAGAAGACCAATCAAATATCAGATCTTTTACCAAATGATATAAATTACCCTTAATATCTTTTGTGTAATTAAGTTCCGCACCATAATGGTGATCACATAATAAATTTTCCTTAACATGCGGCGTTAGTGGTTGATCAACAAGATATAATGATGTTTTTATGCCGAAATCTCTAGATAATATGGTATTTGCTAAACCATGATTAGTTCCAAGGCCTCCTACAGTCAGAATCCGTTTTTTTTTCCTTTTTTGAATATGTGGTAAAACAAATTCATATTTCCTAGGTTTATTTCCACCATATTTGGGATTTGTTAAATCATCTCTTTTTATCCAAATATTCATTCCCCCTAATATTTCACTTGATTTAACCATCTTCTCAACTGGAGTTGGAGAATTAATTAGCTTGACATGGGGAAGTGCCTTTAATTTAGGAAATTTCTTAACCAGCGGAATTTCTTGAGTCTCTTGGTTATTATTTGAGCTCATTTATTACTAATCTAATTTTGTACCTAATAAAATGAAACCTTTTCACATAACCCTTAAAGAAATTTTAGAAAGTATGAAACATCCATTTATTGATTATTCATTGATTGATTTGGGTATACTGAAAAACATTGAGGCAGTAGGAGATAAAATTTTGGTCAAAATTGCTTGGCCATCTATAGATAGCGCGATTAAACCTTTTATCATCAGTTTGGTTACAGGATCGTTAAAAAAACTGAATAGAAAAATCGAAATTAATGAATCAATAATGAGTGCAGAAGACAAGAAATTTTACTTGGATCTTGAAGAAAAAGATAAAAAAATAAAGGATAATAAATGAAAAAATGGTTTTAAATCTCAATCTTCAAGAGCTAAATGTATCAGGTGAAATATTATTATAAAAACGAAAAATGGGAAATTTCTATGAACTTTCATAATCCATTTTTTAAATTTCTTTGATTCTTTAAAAAGCTTAAACTTAGTAATCAACCCCGTAAACACATAAAAAGTTAATATTACTGCTGTTAGAATACCTTGAATAGTTCTTGGTAAACTTTTCCCAATCAATGATATACCATGAATAAAAAGTAAAATAAGTGCAGTTGATCCTGCAATATAATGCGTCCATTGAAGTGGTTTTCTCGTTTTCATGAAGAAGGTTTTCATGTTCTTCTTAAAAGTAACATTAGATTCCTTGGTTTCAGGCAATTTTCTTGAAAATTTATAAATGAAAAAAATAAGAGCTTTAGATACTACTACCCCAAATAAGATTATTGCGGTTAAACCAAGAGCCTTTGGTAAGTCATCTCCATCATCATCACCACCATCATCATCATCTTCTAATGAATATTGAATGTTAGCTTGTGAATTAATCGAGAAAGCAAAAACACCGAAAATAATTAAGAACCAAATAAGAACAAATTGAAATTTTGTTATACGCTTCATTAATCTCTTCTTTAAAATATCTTGATTACGCTATATAAATATTTTCAGAATATTTTTTAAATTGAACAATTTCAGTTACCGGAAAATAAAAAATTCAACTAAAAAACAAAGAACTCATTAAAATTTGAAATTATTTAATGCAGATCACTGATTTTAATAAGATTGAATGGACCTATCGGAATTTGAATCCGAGACATCTTGGGTGCGAGCCAAGCGTTCTACCGAGCTAAACCATAGGCCCATGGATTAAAGTTCTTTAAACTGGAAAAATTCTGCGAAAGATAAAAAATTTCTTATTTTGGATATACCAATTGGACATCTATTTATATGTTATGTTTTTTCAAGGTTTCGAGCATAAATTCAGTAGTTTTACAGAAATTGCATATTTTTGAGAAAGTTGGACTACCGCAAACGGCACAAATCCTATCTAAATGTTTTGTAGCAGAATTTGCATTTTTAATTTCTGGTTGCATAACCTTATAGTATCTCCGCAATAGGCTAATCATATTCCCTTTTCTATATTGTTCAATCTCGAGTAACGTTTTTTTAATCTTAATATTTGGTGCTTGGGCGGAGTAGGGACATTCTGTGGGCAAATGTTCGATATTGGAGAGGTATGCATACATCGCTATCTCTTCTTCACTAACATAAAATAACGGTTTCAAACGGGATACAAGATTTTTTGTTTTTGATTCAAGAAAATAGCCAGGTTTTTTTAAGAACCCAATATCTACGTTAAAAAAATTATTTACTAAAGATGTTGCTTCATCAGTTAAATTATGACCTGTAAGAACTACGGAAAAATCATTGTCAACAGCAAATTTATTTATATGGTATCTTTTTAATAATCCGCAATATGAACACTCTCCACGAATTTGATCATCTTTTGATTTTTGTTTATTTTTCTCTATAATCTGCTTTAAATTATGAATATCATCAATGTTAAAGCCGTTTTGCAGCTTAACATCAATTTTGTAAAAAGGAACATCTAATTTATCGCATAAGGATTGCGCAATTATTCCTGAATCTTTCGAGTAGTTCTCATCAGAAATTCCTAATTCAATATAAAGCCCGTGCAGTTCAATATTATCTGGATATAATTTGTTCATTATTGAAAGCAAAACTTGTGAATCTTTTCCACCACTTAATGCAATCAGAATCTTATTTTTACCTTCGCGACGAATAATATGAGATTTATGGACTAATTTTTGAACCCTTTTTTCAACATTTGCAAGAAAATGATCTTTGCATAAAGCTAAATTTGAATGCGGAATTCGATAGACTGCTTTACTTTTGCATTGACGATAAAATTTGCAGTATTTGACCATTTTATTGTAAAATCCTAATCTTTATTCTTTGAACTAATAATATGGGTTTGATATTTGAATAAATTCCGAATAACCTTTCCTGCACATTCCACAGTATCATAAACAGGAATTCCTTTTCTAACAAAATAATCC
>JAUWPK010000152.1 GCA_030611625.1 Promethearchaeum sp.
AGAAGGTCTGAAATAAAACCTATCCTAAAAGAGAAGGAACTAGTCGTTATCCAAAGAAGGACGGAAAAAGTCGCTACCCTAAAAAAGAATAAACTGTTATTTATATCTCTGAATCAGCTCTTCTGGACTAAAATCGCCATCTTCGGTTAGAACAGCCAGAAAGGCTGTTTCTAAACTGAGCGAAAATGATGCCATCATAATATAAATCCAAATCGAACTTATAAAACTTAAGGTATTTGAAATATCAAAGATTCAGCAAATTAAGACGCTTTTTAATACCTCTTATCTTTTCAGCGATAGTTTTAATCTTATTTTCTTCGATTCTAAAGCGAGCATAACTCCATTTTTTTCTATAATAATATAAATATTCAGAAATCTCAAGAGCATTGCCATAAATAACTTCGTAATTAGTAATAATATTCATTTGAAGGGTTAAAGGAAGGATCTCAAAAACTCTTATATCATAATTTGATGGGGCATTTCCTATAATATCTGCCCAAAATTGTAAATTATAATCCCTATTTTGATTTTTACTTAAGATTGCAACATCAATATCGGATCGATCAGGGATATAATAATTACTTAACCAACTTCCAAATACAATAACCCAATTATTTTTAAGGATATTTAATTCTCCTTTAATCTGTTGAATCGAGATTGAGTTTTTCATTTATTATCACTTTAATTATTTCAACAAAATTATTTAAATAAGCTACAACATTCTCTTTTTCTTTAATAAGTAAATCTTCTTCTATCTTATTGTACTTATGAACCAACGCATTCCTTAATCCGTTTAATTTCCTTAAATGTTCCGCTAATGAAGGTGAAAGCATTTTAAATTTAACTAGTTCATCAATATTCGAATAGTCATCATTCACAATTATTCCAAAATCCTTACATAACATAGCAACAATATCCATTGCTGCATCAATTGAGACTTGAAATCGATAAAAGAGCGCATCCACTAAGAATGGATTTGAATCAAGATTGCTGGGTAATATATTGATTTTTTCGAGAATAAACTCCATTTTATGAAAATATTTATCTGAACGGTTCATAAGTTTTTCAATTATATTTACTAATAAAAGCAAATTTAAATATTGTTATGGTGAAGTTTTATGGATAGAAATGTGTTGCATATAAAGCTAATTATATCTCCGAATTAATTCTTCTGGGCTAAAAACACCATCTTCCGTAATGATTTTTGTTATTAGATCAAACGGAGTTGCGTCAAAAGCATAATTTATACATTCAACACCATCAGGAACAATTGGCTCCTTAATTTTTCCCATTATCTCAGCAACCTCAAATTGGGCATTTCGTTGCTCAATTATTACATCTTTTTCCGATTCATTTAACGAAAGCGTTGATTTTGGAGCTACAACATACATTGGAATATTATGATACTTTGCAGCCATAGCAACCATGAAAGTCCCAATTTTATTGAAAACTACTCCGTTTACAATGCGGTCGGCATCCACAATTACCTTATTAATCTTTCCCATTCGCATCATTAAACCTGCATTATTATCCACTTCAACCTTTACCGGAATTTTATCATAATGTAATTCCCAAGCAGTTAATCTTGCACCTTGTAATCTCGGTCTAGTTTCATCAGCAATAACTTGGATTTTTTTCCCTTCTTCCTCAATTGCCCATCTGATAGGTGCTAAAGCAGTCCCATACTGCACAGTTGCTAAAGAACCCGCATTACAATGAGTCAATACTGTATCCCCATCATCTAATAAAGTAGCTCCGTGTTTTCCCATAGCGCGATTGGTATCGATATCGACTTGCCACATTTTTTGGCATTCTGAAATAATTAATTTTGTAAGTTCTGGAGGAGATGATGGATTATTTTCAATCAAGTTTTGAATTCTTTTAACTGCCCAAGTTAAATTTACAGCAGTCGGACGCGTTTTTGAAATTATTCGGGCAGCATTTTCCATTTCAATATTAAATTTTTCAACATCTAGGTTTTGAAATTCTATTGCAGCTAAGGCCATTCCCATTGCTGCCGTAACTCCAATTGCAGGAGCACCCCTAATATTCATATCTTTTATTGATTTTGCAGCAGCTCTGTAATCAGATATCTCTAAATACGATAAGACTCCAGGTAACTTAGTCTGATCGATCATTTTAATAATATTTTTTTCAGTAATCCACCTTATAGAGGGCATTGGCATGAATAAATAAATAAAGCAATAAATAATAATTTGATATCTATGATTTTTTTTTCTGGATTCGAATCATCCGGTTTTGATGATATTTTTTTATATTCTTCTCTGGATAGGCGTTAAATTCAACGAAATTTTCGGTTTCGGTGATAAAGTGATAATAAGAATTGCATTTTGAACATAAAAAATGCGAATTATTAGTAATTTCGTTTTTTTCCATGCAATATATACATTGAATTTCCATTCTATATCCCTAGTTTTTCTTCGAATTTTGAGTTTTTTGAGTTTTTCTATTTTTTTTTCTATACTTCAAAATATATGGAGCATAATACTTGAACCAAGTAAAAACTATGGGAATATAGGGTACTTTGGAAAAAGTTCCCCGATCTTTGATATAATCCATAAATTTATTCCCTGATAAATCCAATGGATTAAAAAGTGCATCATCTTTACCATTAAATTCAGTAATATAATAATTGTGCCTAATACAAAGTTCTTTATCATAAGCGGGGCTAGCTTTTACCCATTTTCCATTAAGGTAAAATTCAACAAAACCATGGTAAATAATTTCTTCACCTAATTTTTCAATCCATTCAGGTCTTAGAAGATGATTTTTCAAATCAACAAAATGAAGTCTTGTTGGGATTCCTGCAGCCCTCCCAAAAGCAGTTAAAAGTATGGCTTTTCGAACGCAATGCCCGTAACCTTGTTTTAATGTCGTGGATGCTTTGAGGGAATTAGGAGAAGAGAAATTAAGCGTTACTTTATACTTAATATTATCGCGAACATAATAAAATAATTTCACTGCTTTTTGAATTTCATCATTCTCGGGTATATTTTCGATGATTTTGTTTAATTCACTTAAAATATTTGGAGTTTTCCAATTAATCATATAAGAAGTTTTTAGGTAACGAGATAAGTCTCTTTTATCATAGTGCACTCTAATTAAAAGAATATATTATAGTAAAAAAACTAGTGGATTTAAATTAAAAAAGGAGCAAAAGCGTTTATAAAAAAAAACTATTTATTACCATTAAATTGCTTAAATTAATCCGAATTGTTTTAGATTCAGAATAATTTTAGTTAATTTTTAATTCTACGAGTTATAAGTTAATTCAATCATACTTTCCGCAATCTGATTGAAGAGAGATTCTACACCAGTGCAATCTAATGCAGAAGTTTCAAAGAATAAATTAATATTAAATTCATTTCTAAACGTATCTATTTGATCATTATAATTAATTTTCAAATTCTCTCATTGTAAAAAGAAGATGAAAAATGGGTTAAAAACAGATAAACTACTTGATTTTCAAAGAAGAAAATAGATAGTAAAAATGCTCACTAAATTATCTTATTCTTTATTTGCCAATTCAAGCATACTACTGGCAACTTGATTGAAGAGATCTGAAACGCCATTTGTATCCAATGCGCTCGTTTCAAAATATAAATCAATATTGAATTCTTTTCTAAACAAGTCAACTTGATCTGGAGTGATAGCAGTTGGAGTACTTGCAACCAAGTCAGATTTGGTTCCCACCAAGAAAAATGGAATATCTGGTTTATCCCATATATCCCCTTCTTTTAGTAAATCGATCCATTCATATAATTTCTGTAGGGTAGAAGCTCGAGTTAGGTCGAAACATAAGATCACGCCCTTTGCACCCTTTAGATATGAAGAAAGTACAAATCTGAAGCGTTCCTGGCCAGCAAAGTCCCAAAGTAACAATATTATTTGATTAACATTTTTTTCATCAGTTATTTCTATCTTTTTCATGAAAAAATCTGTTCCTATTGTCATTTTGGTAGAATCTACAAAGATATTGCTAACAGATCGATGCAACAGAGTTGTTTTTCCAACTCCTCCTTCACCAATCACAATTACTTTTTTCTGAATTTTTTTTATAGGTTTTGAATTCTCTGGTGAGGAATTTTGATTGATAGTTGAAATCATTTTACCCATATATATAATCATAAAATATCTTTTAACATCTTTTCTTTGGAAATATTGTTAAAAATATTATGATGTTTTTTAGTGATTTTTCTATTGTTATCAGATATATGCATTTTTCCTTCAGAGGGCTATTTGAATTTAAATAAGATATTTTATCAGTAAAAACTATTATAAAATTGAATATGAAAATTGCAGTTATTAGTGATACAAAATTAATATCTCAAATTGAGGGGAAAAACCCAAAAAAAGCAGTTGAATCAGAAATTGATTTACAGGAAAATGTGATAAAAACCCCATTAGCAACCCTCCAAGAAGCATTAAAGGATTTTGGTAATAAGATATCATTTATTCCTCCAAACCTCGAGTTGATTACTCAAATAAAACCGAATTCTTACGATTTAATCATTAAAGCAAATAAAAACTCTACAAAACACCATCCAGCACAATTTATTGGACTCTTAGATTTAACTGAAATCCCCTATTGCGGATCCCAAATAGATGCTATTACAATTTGTAAAAATAAACCACTTTTCAAATCGCTTTTACAATTAAATTACATTGCAACACCTAAATTTCAAATCTTAAAAGTTCAAAGTGGAAAAATACCAGACATTAGAAAAGATTTCAAATTTCCACTGATTTTAAAATTTTTCAATGCCGGAATCCATACACAATCAATATTGGATAAGGTAATTACAAATTCTGATGAGCTCGATGAAAATTTAAACATCAATTTAAAGAAATCAAAAAATTACTTTGTTTTATTGGAAGAATATATTGTTGGACGAAAGTTCTATCTGCCTATTTTGGGAAATGAATTAAACGGGAACATACGTTTTTTACCTGCAATTGAAACAATCAGTTCGGATGAAGAAGATCTTCTAGCTAAATTATCGTTGAATTCAGATTCGCTGGAAAAAAAATTCTTGGAAATGACGAACCCCTTAATTAAACATGCAAGAAAAATGGCAATTAAGGCATACAACTTCTTTAATTGTAAAGATTATGCAATGGCAGTGTTTATATTAGACAAAAATA
Source organism: Promethearchaeum sp. (assembly GCA_030611625.1). Classification (GTDB taxonomy): domain Archaea; phylum Asgardarchaeota; class Lokiarchaeia; order Sigyniarchaeales; family Promethearchaeaceae; genus Promethearchaeum. The sequence goes on from JAUWPK010000152.1 coordinate 5,167, forward strand.
CCAATAATCTATTACTTCATGAATTAAATCCGTTGACTAGCATTTTACCGGGTGGAAAAATCAGTATTGCGGCAGAACACTTAGGAATCTCTTATTCTGAAATGATAAATGATATCATATTAACAACATTACTTAGATATGATATTAAATTGAAAGGAAAATATGCTAAACAATTGAAAAATCTAAAAAACTGAACGCAACAATTAATTGTAAATTCAATAATGTTTGTAGATTATAATGTTATGATCATATGTGTTGCAATTTTAGTATTTTCAGTCGTTTTACTAAATTTAATTTCAGATATATCATATGCTGTTTTAGATCCTCGCATTAGATATGATTAAAAATCGTTATTTTTTTCCTAAATGGTTAGGTAAAGTTGTTTTAACAAATATACATCAATAAATTCTTGAGAGAATTTACGCTAAATGAAATTGAATATTGAAGGTAAAGAAATTTTTGATCGTTAAGAAATGGCAATGAACAAAATATTATAGATCTTTTTGGTTGAAAGACTGGAGCTTCGACATAATTTTATGGTTTCCCCTTTTTTGCTTAATAATTCTTTCATCAATCTTTTCATTTCTTCCGCTGAAATGGCATAAATTTGAGGACTCTTGAGGTCACGGATAGAAGATGTTTGATTTTTTAATAAACTTAAATCTATGATTTTTTAAAAATTTCTATGGAAAAAGTGCAAAAATCGGATATATGAGCAGGAATCAAAAAGATCTCGAATGCAGATAGTTCCATTTTTAGTGTTTGCATTAGATTTGAAGGAGTTCCTGACTGCCTTGTTATTATTTTAAAAATCCTATTGACAAAGAAATCAAAGATCTATAAAAAAATATTCATTGCCTAAGAAATACTTAAATAAAGGGGGAGAGAATTTAAATTCCTACGTTCTCAGTTTTACGTAAAAAGTAAAGCGGCAATTATTGTTTATTCTCTCGAAGAAAATAATCATGGAATAGAAAGTTTTAAGCACTTAACTGAATGGTATGAGGATATCAAAAAATATTGCGGAGAAATCCCTGTTATCATTTTTGCTAATAAAGTTGATTTAATTGATGAAAATAATTTGGATGATTCAGAGATTCAAAAGTTAATTAAAGAAAATAATTTTTTAGGTGTTTATTGTACTTCTGCGAAAACTGGTAAAGGGGTAACTGATGCATTCCAGAAAATACTTAAATTTTTACATAATCAGTATGAGAACACCATCTAATATTTGAAATAACCTCTTACGAAAGATTTGAAATCTATAGAGGAGTTAACAATAGAAAATTTAAAATTAATCCCCAAATTTTTTTTTATATACCGTAAAATTTACGTGTAATAAATATCTTCAATTTATCGGAAGTAACCCTTCTCATCAGGAAATATCCAAACCTCTGAATGAAATTTGATGAAATATAATGCACTTTAGGATTCTTTGAGTTAATAATCTTATATAGTTTCTTTGCAACTATTTGAGGTGAAGGTCCAACAACCATGTTCCTAACAACAGTTTCCCATGTTTGTCTTGCAGCGGGGTAATATGGAGATGTTTTAGGTGTTGGAAGCGCATTTAGTAGTTTTTTTAATGTTGTTATACTGTTCTCCTTTTTATAATCATAAGTTTCTTCCCCACTTCCTGCTTTTGGAGTGTGCATATTAACATTAAATGGAGTATTGATCACACCAGGATTTAATGAAACAATTTTTATATTAAAAGGTAGAAGTTCCAGCCTAAGGGTTTCTGTTAACATTCTGAGAGCCGCTTTTGATGATGCATAATGTGAATGGAAGGGCATTGGAATATACCCAGCTAGTGAAGCCATATTTATAATTAATCCGCCATCTTTCTTCATATATGGTAGTGAATTTTGAATAACCCGTAGTTGACCAAAATAATTTAAATCCAATTGTTCTTTTGCATGTTCGATTGATAATGTCTCAATGGGTCCAAAATGACCATTTCCTGCATTATTGATTATAATTCTTACTCCGTCTGACATCAATTTTGGGATTAATTGGGAAACAGAATTAGAATCAGTTATATCTAAAGGTTTAAAATCAATCATTTCAATTAAATTATCTAAATCATCGAAAATTTCCTTAGATATTTTGATTTTCCTCTTAATTAGAGTTTCATTTGAGGATTTTCGATTTTTTATTTTATATTTTGTAAGCATTTCCAAATAACGGTTTTTTAATATGTCTTTATTTAATTTTTCAGGATGTCTAGATGTTCCTATTACCTTATACCCTTTAAATGTTAAATAAATCGCGCACGTTAATCCGATTCCACTGGATGCTCCAGTAATTAAAATTTTTTTTTTATTCAAAATATTTTCACTTATATAAAATGTATCTGCGAATTAATCTTATAATTGTTGCTATTATAAATTTCAAGGAGAGGAAATTATTTTTCCTATTAATCCTATCTCTTTATCTGAATACTCAACCTGATGGCGCTTCATATGGAGGTTGTTTCTCTTGGAAATTCACATAATCGCTCAACATCTTAAAAACAAACGCATCAATTTCATCAAAAGTGAAATACTTAATTAAAAGTTTCAAAATATTATGGGTTAGCACTTTCAATTGAGGAAAATCGGCTGTAGGGTAGAAAAAAAATAATTTATCAATAAGATCTTTCAAATCGCGCTTATTAAGAGGTTTAGGAATAGGACTCATTAAATATTAAAAGAGAAATTATTAGAAAAAAAAAAACACCATACCAATTTTTAAATTTACTTAAATTCCCATGTATCCACAGGGGATGTTACCACAGTTCAAGATGAAGAACGATCTTTAACAACAAAACAAAGAGACTGAACCCGATTAAACTAAATAGGAAGAGCCATGGTCGCCCCTTTTCTTTTTCAGGAATAACATAGCGCACAATTGAGTATAGGATTACCCCAGATATGAAGGAAAACATTAGATAAAGTATTTCGAGATTTAGAGGGAAAAAGAAATCGAGAACAAGTCCTGCAATGATACCAAACAGTGTCGCCAATGAAAGTATGAATTTTTTGATACCCTCGTCTTCAAATTCAACTGTAATATC